>JAOPWF010000584.1 GCA_025965815.1 Mycobacterium sp. | reverse complement strand
GGCCAACCACCGCGGCGTGCTGTTCTCCGAAGAGTCACAGAAGGCCACCCAGTTCATTCAGCTGGCCAACCGCTCCGATACGCCACTGTTGTTCCTGCACAACACCACCGGCTACATGGTCGGAAAGGCGTACGAGGAAGGCGGCATGATCAAGCACGGCTCGATGATGATCAACGCCGTGTCGAACTCCACCGTCCCGCACATCTCGTTGCTGGTCGGAGCCTCATACGGCGCTGGGCATTACGGCATGTGCGGCCGCGCCTACGACCCCCGGTTCCTGTTCGCGTGGCCCAGCTCGAAGTCCGCGGTTATGGGCGGGGCGCAGCTGGCGGGTGTTATCTCGATTGTCAGCCGCGCGGCGGCCGAAGCCCGGGGTCAACAAGTGGACGACGCGGCTGATGCTTCCTTGAGGGCCGCCATCGAAGGCCAGATCGAAGCTGAATCGCTGCCGATGTTTCTGTCCGGACGCCTCTACGACGACGGAGTGATCGATCCGCGCGATACCCGCGCGGTGCTGGGAATGTGCTTGTCGGCCATCGCCAATGGCCCCGTCAAGGGAACGTCGAACTTCGGCGTCTTCCGGATGTGAGGCCGATGAGCGCTTGCGCGAAGAGCAGAAGGTACAGCCGATGATCACCCGAGTCCTGGTCGCCAACCGCGGTGAGATCGCGCGGCGGGTGTTCGCCACCTGCCGTCGCCTGGGCATCGGCACAGTCGCGGTGTACACCGATCCCGACGCCGGCGCCCCTCATGTCGCGGAAGCCGACGCCCGGGTCCGGCTGCCCGGAACCGACGGATACCTCACCGCCGAGAAGCTCATCGCCGCGGCAACGGCCGCAGGCGCCGATGCGATTCATCCCGGCTACGGATTCCTCTCGGAGAATCCCGGATTCGCTGCCGCTGTGCAAGACGCCGGACTGACCTGGATCGGCCCGCCGGTCGCCGCGGTTGCGGCGATGGGCAGCAAGATCGAAGCCAAGAAGATGATGGCCGCGGCCGGGGTGCCGGTGCTCGACGAGTTGCATCCGGACACCGTCACCGCCGATCAGCTGCCGGTCCTGGTGAAGGCCTCCGCGGGCGGCGGCGGCCGGGGGATGCGGGTGGTGCGCGATCTGGCAGCGCTGCCGGACGAAGTCGCGGCGGCCCGCCGCGAGGCCCAGTCCGCCTTCGGCGACCCGACAGTATTCTGCGAGCGCTATCTGGCGGCCGGGCATCACGTCGAGGTGCAGGTCCTCGCCGACGAGCATGGCATGGTGTGGGCGGTAGGTGAACGTGAGTGCTCCATCCAGCGGCGACACCAGAAGATCATCGAAGAGGCGCCGTCACCGCTCGTCGAGCGCACTCCGGGCATGCGGGCCAAACTGTTCGACGCGGCCCGCCTTGCCGCCGAGGCGATCGGCTACACGGGCGCGGGCACCGTCGAGTTCATGGCCGACGACTCACCTGATGGGAGAGGCGACTTCTTCTTCCTGGAAATGAACACCCGCCTGCAGGTCGAGCATCCGGTCACCGAGGAGACCACCGGCCTGGACCTCGTCGAACTGCAGTTGTCGATCGCCGACGGCGGCAGGCTTGCCGCGGAACCTCCTGCCGCATACGGGCATTCCATCGAGGCCCGGCTGTATGCCGAGGATCCGGCCCACGACTGGCAGCCGCAGGCAGGCACCATTCACCGGTTCGAGGTGCCGACGGCACAGAGCGAGTTCACCGTCTCGGCACAAGCCGGTGTGCGGCTCGACTCGGGTATCGCGGGTCCTTCTCCGGTGTCGATCTACTACGACCCCATGCTGGCCAAGATCATCTCGAAGGCCCCGACCCGCCGACAGGCCGCCGGTGTCCTCGCCGATGCGCTGGCCCGCGCCCGGATTCACGGCGTGCGCACCAACCGCGACCTACTGGTCAACGTGCTGCGGCATCCGGCGTTTCTCGACGGCGCCACCGACACCGCGTTCTTCGACAATCACGGCCTCGCCGGATTGGCGGCGCCACTCACCGGCCCGGTGACAATCCGAATCTCCGCGTTGGCCGCCGCGTTGGCCGACGCCGCGTACAACCGCAGCACCGCCACGGTTTTCGCGGGCGTCCCGAGTGGCTGGCGGAATCTGGCCTCGGGATTCCAGGCCAAGGAGTATCGGGACGACCTCGACAATCACCTCCGCATCCAGTACCGCTACACCCGCGACGGGCTTACGCTGCCCACCCGCGAGTCGATTGAAGTGATCTCGGCCGTACCTGAGCAGGTGGTGCTGGCAGTCGACGGAGTGGAGCACCCGTTCGCCGTCGCGAGGTACGAGGAAGACGTCTTCGTCGACTCGCCGCTGGGTCCGGTCCACCTCACCGCACTTCCGCGCTTCCCCGACCCAGGGGCGTCGGTGGCGAAGGGCTCACTACTGGCCCCCATGCCCGGAGCGGTGGTCCGGGTGGGCGCCGCAGTCGGTGACACCGTCTCCGCCGGCCAGCCGCTGGTCTGGTTGGAGGCCATGAAGATGGAGCACACCGTGACCGCCCCGACCGACGGTGTGCTCGCCGAACTGCATGTCGCTGCCGGCCAGCAGGTCGAGGTCGGCGCCGTACTTGCCCGAGTTGAAGACCCCGACAGCCCAGAAGGAGAACGATGACCGACAACAGCTTCGTGGAGAACGAAGAACGGCAGGCGCTGCGTAAGGCGGTTGCGGCGCTGGTCTCGAACTACGGGCAGGACTACTACCTGGAGAAGGCCCGCACCGGCCAGCACACCGACGAATTGTGGAGCGACGCAGGCAAACTCGGCTTCATCGGCGTCAACCTTCCCGAAGAGTACGGCGGAGGCGGTGCTGGGATGTACGAGCTGTCCCTCGTCATGGAGGAAATGGCCGCCGGTGGGAGCGCCCTGCTGATGATGGTGGTTTCGCCGGCCATCAACGGCACGATCATCAGCAAGTACGGCACCGATGAGCAGAAGAAGCGCTGGGTGCCGGGCATCGCCGAAGGCTCGATCACCATGGCGTTCGCCATCACCGAACCCGACGCGGGCTCGAACTCGCACAACATCACCACCACCGCCCGCCGCGACGGCAGCGACTGGATCCTCAACGGCCAGAAGGTGTACATCTCCGGTGTCGACCAGTCGCAGTTCGTGCTCGTGGTGGGGCGCACCGAAGAGGCCAAGACCGGCAACCTGAAGCCGGCGCTGTTCGTCGTGCCGACCGACACGCCCGGCTTCACCTACACCCCGATCGAGATGGAACTGATCAGCCCGGAACGCCAGTTCCAGGTGTTCATCGACGACGTGCGGCTGCCCGCGGACGCCCTGGTCGGGTCGGAGGACGCCGCGATCGCGCAACTCTTCGCCGGACTGAACCCGGAGCGCATCATGGGTGCGGCCAGCGCGGTCGGCATGGGACGGTTCGCCATCGACAAGGCCGTCGATTACGCCAAGACCCGCAAGGTCTGGAAGACGCCGATCGGTGCGCACCAGGGACTGTCACACCCGTTGGCGCAGAACAAAATCGAGATCGAACTGGCCAAGCTGATGATGCAGAAGGCGGCCACGCTGTACGACTGCGGTGACGACATGGGCGCGGCCGAGGCAGCCAACATGGCGAAGTACGCGGCGGGCGAGGCGTCGGTGCGCGCGGTGGACCAGGCGGTGCAGTCCCTCGGCGGCAACGGGCTGACGAAGGAATACGGCATCGCCGCGGCGGTGACCGCATCGCGGCTGGCCCGGATCGCCCCGGTGAGCCGGGAGATGATCCTCAACTTCGTCGCACAGACCTCGCTGGGTCTGCCGCGCTCGTACTGATGGACCGCCTCGTCGAGTATGCGGTTGAGGGCCCGGTCGCCCGGCTGACGCTGAACAGCCCGCACAACCGCAACGCACTGTCCGCCACCCTGGTCAACCAACTGCACCAGGGCCTGCGCGATGCTGCGGAGGACCCCGCGGTGCGCACGATCGTGCTCGGCCACACAGGTGGCACGTTCTGTGCCGGGGCGGACCTCGCTCAGGCTTCTGGGCAACAGGCGGCTGACCCCGCCGAGATGGCGGCGGAGCGCGCGCGGGAGATGACCGCGCTGCTGCGCGCGATCGTCGAATGCCCGCTGCCGGTCGTGGGAGCGATCGACGGGCATGTGCGCGCCGGCGGAATGGGCCTCGTCGGCGCGTGCGACATCGTCGTTGCCGGCCCGCGCAGCACCTTCGCGTTGACCGAGGCGAGGATCGGCGTGGCGCCGGCCATCATCTCGCTGACACTGCTACCGAAGATGTCGGCACGGGCGGCGGCCCGCTACTTCCTCACCGGGGAAAGGTTCACCGCCGCCGAGGCGGCCGCTATCGGAGTGGTGAGCGTCGCCGCGGATGACGTCGAGGCGGCCGTCGCCACATTGACCGCCGACCTGGGACGAGGATCACCTCAAGGCCTGGCCGCATCGAAGGCACTGACGACCGCGTCGATCCTCGACGGATTCGACCAGTCCGCAGAGCACCTGAGCAGCGAATCGGCCCGGCTGTTCGTCTCCGAGGAGGCTCGCGAGGGCATGCTCGCTTTTTTGGAGAAGCGGCCGCCGCAATGGGCCCAGCAGGCGGGCGGCGCGGCAGATTAGCGAACCTACCTTGCGTGTGCCAGCGATCGACGTAGGCTCGTAATCGATGAGCACCCCAGCGTCGCGAAACCGTTCGATGCGTGCTGCTGACACCGATCGCATTCAGGTGGCGCAGTTTCTCACTGATGCCGCCGCGCAGGGCCGCCTTCCGATGACCGAGTACGAGGACCGGCTGACCAAGGCGTACGCCGCCAAGACCTACGACGAGCTGGCTCTGCTCAGCGCCGACCTGCCGGGCGCGGTCACCACACCCCGCGGCGAAGGTCCAGTCCATCCGGCGCCGTCGACGTTGCTGTTGGCGATCATGAGCGGATTCGAACGCCGGGGCCGCTGGAACGTCCCGAAGCGACTGACCACATTCACCCTGTGGGGCGGCGGTGTGGTCGACCTGCGCTACGCGGACTTCACCTCACCCGATGTGGAGATCCACTCGTATTCGATCATGGGTGGGCAGACGATTCTGTTGCCGCCCGAAGTCAATGTGGATCTGCGCGGTGTCGGTGTGATGGGGACCTTCGACCAGACCGTTTCCGGCCAGGGAACCCCCGGCGCGCCCTGCGTGAAGATTCGCGGGTTTTCGCTCTGGGGCAGTGTCGGCGTCAAGCGAAAGAACCGGAAGTCCGCACACCCCGAGCGGCAATAGGCATAAGGCGCTGATTCAGTCCGCCGGCTAGCGTTGTTGTCTGCTCTTCGCGCGAGCACTCATCACCGTCGCCGCGACCGGAGGTAATCCCCGACGACGGCGGCGCCGAGGCCGTCGAGGTCGGGCACCACAACCCTGCCCTCCACGCGGCGGGCGACCTGGTCGATGAACCGCGCAAGCCCCGGATCGCTACCCAGCCGGAAGATCGTCACCTGCGCTCCGAGCCGGGCCACATCGTCGAAGCCCCGAACGGTGTGCGCGATGGTCCGCGGGTGCGGGGGGTAATCAAAGAACACGGCAGAACCCGCATCGCCCCCGTCCACGTCTTCCAGGTGTGCCGTCGGCTCACCGTCGGTGACGACCAACACCACCGGCTGAGAATTCGGATGGCGGCGCAGATGCCGCCCCGCCAGCGCCAGCGCGTGATGCAGGTTGGTCCCCTGCTCGTAGACACCATCCATGCCGGTCAGCTCGGCGGCGCTGACCGTGCGGGCGTACCGGCCGAACGCGATGATCTGCAGCGCGTCGGCGCGGAACCGGGTGCTGATCAGATGGTTCAGGGCCAACGCGGTCCGCTTCATCGGCAGCCACCGGTTCTCCATCACCATCGAGAACGAGGTGTCCACCAGTAGCGCCACCGCCGCCTGCGAG
>JAOPWF010000510.1 GCA_025965815.1 Mycobacterium sp. | reverse complement strand
GTGTTACTAGGAATGACACCAACACGTCGTGGAACGCTCCTTCATCCCACCGGCGCCGACCGCAGAACCGAAAAGTCCGCGGTACGGAATGCCGAATCGGGTGATCCGTGCATCCGGCACAAGCTCTCTTGCGGCGATCGATTTTGCCCACCGGCAATCTCGCCACCCTGTGTGCCTGTCTCGTGTGACGTTCCGTCGATGCGACATGGTGCACCGATGCCCGAAAGGCACCGAAACCCCTAATGACGACAGACAACACTTTCGCCGACCTCGGCGTGCGCGAACCACTGATCAAGGTGCTCACCGCGCGCGGCATCACCAGTCCCTTCCCAATCCAGGTCGACACCCTTCCCGATACCCTCGCCGGCCGAGATGTCCTGGGCAGGGGCAAGACCGGCAGCGGAAAAACGCTGGCCTTCTCCATTCCGCTCGTTACCCGACTCGCTGACGAAAGCCGGCGCCCGTCGCGCCCGTCCGGGCTGGTGCTGGCACCCACCCGTGAGCTCGCCACGCAGATCAGCGCGGTGCTCGCGCCGCTGGCGGCCGCCTACGGCCTCAAAGTCACCACCATCTTCGGTGGCGTTTCGCAGAGCCGGCAGGTCGCAGCGCTGCGGTCGGGCATCGACATCGTCGTGGCCTGCCCCGGACGGCTCGAAGACCTGATGCAACAGCGGTTGATCACCCTCGACGCCGTGGAGATCACCGTGCTGGATGAGGCCGATCACATGGCTGACCTCGGCTTCCTGCCGGGCGTCACCCGCATCCTCGCCGCCACGCCTGCCGGCGGCCAACGGATGTTGTTCTCCGCGACGCTGGACAACGGCGTCGACAAGCTCGTTAAGCGGTTCCTGCGCAACGAGGTCTCGCATTCCGTCGACGAGGTCAACGCCCCGCCGGTGGCCATGACCCACCACGTCTTCCACGTCACGGGAGCCGACGCCAAGAGGGACCTGGTGCACCGGCTCGCGTCCGGCACCGGGCGCCGAATCCTGTTCATGCGCACCAAACATCAGGCCCGCAAGCTTGCCAAGCAGCTCACCGAGGCGGGCGTGCCGTCGGTTGACTTGCACGGCAACCTGTCTCAGCCCGCACGTGATCGCAATCTCGCAGCGTTCAGCGCTGGTGAGGCCCGCGTGCTGGTCGCCACCGACATCGCCGCACGGGGCGTCCACGTCGATGACGTCGAACTGGTGGTCCATGTGGATCCGCCGATGGAGCACAAGGCATACCTGCACCGCTCCGGGCGCACGGCCCGCGCCGGCAGTGCGGGAGACGTGGTCACCGTGGTGCTACCCGAGCAGCGCAGGGACACCCAGGCGCTGATGCGGCGCGCGGGCATCAATGTCGCACCGCAGCAGGTGGCCGCCGACTCGGCCCCGGTGCAGGCGCTGGTCGGCGAGGTCGCCCCGTACCAGGCGCCCGCCCCCAGGTCGGCTCAGTCCCCCGGCTCGAATTCCGGTGCGCCCCAGCGGCGTCAATCCGCGGGTGCCGGAGGTCGGCGCAGTGGCGGACGCGGTCAGCAGCGCGGCAGTGGCCAAAGCAACGGTCACAGTGGCGGTAACGTCGCCGCACCGCGCTCGGAGAATCGGCGCCGTGTGCGCCGTCCCCAACAGACCTCGCGGTAAATGATCACGCCGTCGCTGGCCGGTCCACCTCGAATGCCCATGTCGCGCTGACGCCTTCGGGGCCGGTGACGTTCCACACCCACCGGCGGCCGTCGTCCACCTCGACGACCTCGCACTCGGTTTCCCACGCGCCGAAGGCCTCGTGGACGCTACGGCCGCGGAAGCGTGCGCCCACCGCGACGCCGTCCGCATCACCGAGCCATTCCACCGACTGCAGTTCGGACGAGCACCGCGCGGGCAGACCAATGTCGGTCACCAGGGCCCACGCGGCAGCGACGTCGCACTTAACGCGCTGCGCCACTTCTATGGTGGGCTGATCGCGACACCGCACCAGGCCACCCTGCCATCGCGCATAGGACGCGTCGACAGATCCAGGGAGCATCAGTGAAAGTTGGCGTCCTGATAGACCCGCGGCTGCCCGGGTCCGCGGACTTCGCCGTCGCGGCCGAAGCCCGTGAGGCCGGTATCACAACGCTGCTGGCCAAGCTCGACGGCGAATATCCGCACCAGCTGGCAACTCTGGAGCGCCTCGTCGCCATCGTCGGCGACGACCGTACCGGCAATGGGTAGTCATCTCAAGCGGGTACTCCGAAAATGACTAAACTAGCGCGGTGAAGGCGGCGAGGATATGTCGTGGATGGGTCAGTAGCTGAACCGACGTTCGACTCGGCACCGATGGTCAACACCACCGATGTCGATGTGGCGCGCGAGCTCTTGAGCAGCGTCTACGTGCCGATGGAGCTGACGCCGGTCGGCCGGACATTACTCAACATCCGATTGAATGCCGTGCAGCTGCCCGAACTCACCCTGGGCTACGTCGGTCTCAGCGGCGACGTCCTCGTGCGTACAGCCGATGTGTCCGCATTTCACATCAACATCGTGGTGTCCGGCCATGTGGTGAATCGATGGGCCGGTCGTCGTGACGAGGTGATCACCCGATACGGGTCCGCCGCGACGTTCATGCCGGGCGCCCCCGCCGAGGTTGTGTGTTCGGCCAACACCGGCGTGCTGTGTCTCAAGGTGCTTCCGCAGGACATCCGGCACGAGCTGGAAGCGCTGCTGGATGGGCCGGTGCGCTCTCCGATCGTCTTCGCCCGCTACCTGGATCTGACGACAACGACGTCGCGCAGTTGGATGGAGCTGGTCAGGATTTTCGCACGCGAGTGCGGACGATCGGACGGCATCCTCAGCCATCCGCTGGCGTTGGCCAACCTGCAGCGGATGCTGATCCAGGGCCTGCTGCTCACCCAACCGCACACCTTCTCCGACGACCTGTCCCGCGACCAACCCCCGGCGCGCGCCGGTGTGGTGAGGCTGGCAATCGACCTGCTGCAGGCGTATCCGGAGTCGGCGTGGACGACCGGTGAGCTCGCGAGGGCGACGGGAGTGAGCGCGAGGGCGTTGCAGAAGGCCTTCGCCCGGGCCGGTGAGCTACCGCCCATGACCTATCTACGGCAGCTGCGGCTGAAACGGGTGCATGACGAACTGGCCTACGCCGGTCCGACGTCGGTCACGGTAACCGCGGTGGCCAGCCGATGGGGATTCGTACACTTCGGCAGGTTCGCTCACCAGTACTGCCTGATGTTCGGCGAGACGCCGTCACAGACCCTGCGGACCGCGGTGCGCCCCGATCTCAGCACGCCTCGTTGACCGAAGCGACAATTTCGAACAGTTCGGTCAGCTCGGCGTCGGCGAGGGCTGTTGCGACCGGGTCGCCCCCGACGAGACAGAACGAGATGTCGGATTCCCCGGCCACCGCCGCGACCGTCGCCAACATGTCAACGCCGGCAGTGTCGATGGACGTCACGCCGGAGAGGTCGAGCGCCAACTGAGCAGGCCACGTCACCAATTCGTCGGTGATGATGCGGTGCACCTCAAGAGTCGCGGCGCCAGTCAGATCGCCGGTCACGGCAATGACGACTTCGCCCACCGACGAACGCTGCACGGTGGTCGACACCACCCCATACTGCTGTCTGTTCACTCACTCCACCTCCGGCGCCCGACCCTGGTCCAGTCAAGTGCGGGGACCCAGCCAGCGATAGCCGTGAAGCGTCCCTGATCTGTCCGTTTTGCGCCCAACGATTTGTGCCGATAATTGTTTGCTAGCGCGGCGTCTCGATTCTCGCCCACGAGCGGGCAACCACGGCAGGAGCCTGCGGCCGCGTTGCGCTGAACATCACTCCGATGTGTCCTCTCGCGCGCCGCTGCGGGCGCCCGGTCGGCTGCGCCGGTCCCCCGTCACCAGCCGGACACCGGGGGGAAGGCCGTTGACATCGAGGCCGCCGTCGGCGCTGACCGAAATGTCGAACCGGGCACCCCCGAGAGGGATGTTCTCCAGCCGGAGCGGCAGGAACCGGCCCGGAATGCTGGGGGCGACCCGGACGTGGCCGTGCGGGATGTCCGGCTGGAGTCGAAGAAGACTGCGCAGGAGCAGGCGGGACGCCGCGGCGGCCCACGCCTGCGGTGAACACGACGTGGGATAGGGCACGGGGCGGGCGAACTCAGTTCGGTCGAATCCGCAGAACAGCTCCGGGAGCCGCCCGCCGAAATGCTGGGAGGCATCGATCAGGTCGAGCGAGATCCGCTGCGCCTGCTCCATGAAGCCGTAGCGCGCCAACCCCGCGACGTTGATCGCGGTGTCGTGCGGCCAGACGGAGCCGTTGTGGTAGCTCATCGGGTTGTAGGCGGTCATGTCGCTTGCCAGCGTGCGTATCCCGAAGCCGGTGCTCAGCGACGGTCCGGCCAGGTGACTTGCCACCGAATGCGCCTTGTCGTCGTCCACGATCCCGGTCCACAGGCAGTGACCCATATTCGAGGTGATCGAGTCCACTTGCGCCTTGGATCCGTCCAGCGCGATCGCGAACGCACGCTGCTCGGGCATCCAGAAGGCGAGGTTGAAGGCGGCCTTGAGCCGGGCCGCCCGGTTGCGCC
>JAOPWF010000484.1 GCA_025965815.1 Mycobacterium sp. | reverse complement strand
CTCGCCCATCGCGCGTCGAGGTTCCGGCGTCGATCTCGCGGCGGGCTGCGAGCCGGAACGAACGTCCTGCTACCCGGGATGCCTGCTGGGTAAGCAGCCGGTGTCGTCTCATTCTTCGGGCGTAGGCTGCGCACGGGAGATGCTGATAGGCGACGGCTCCAGCTTCGAATGGCCTGTACAGCGTTGCATTTGCTGGAAGGAAGTGCACATGACCGATCGGAGCACCACACTGCCGCCCGCGTTGCGCAGGGCGCTGGAACTGCTCGCCGATCCGCCGGCGAATCCGGATGCCAGCAAGGGCTACCTCGACCTGCTGGGAACCCGGGACACGGACGCCGCCCTGCCCAAGAACACCGGCGCGATCCAGGCGGCATGGACATCGCCGGTCGGGTCTCTGCTCTACGACAACGCTCAAGCGCTGTCGCGTCGGTTGTTTAACGCGTGGCGCCAACCGACCGAGTGGCTGAACATCCCGCCGAACGGAATCGCCTTGGATGTCGGTTCCGGTCCCGGTAACGTCACCGCCTCGCTGGCACGCGCCGCCGGACCGGACGGACTGGCATTGGGCGTGGACATCTCCGAGCCGATGCTGGCACGCGCGGTCCGCGCCGAAGCAGGGCCACAGACCGGCTTCCTGCGGGCAGACGCACAACGACTCCCGCTGCGCGACAACGTGGTCGACGCCGTGGTCTCGATCGCCGCGCTTCAGCTGATACCCGACCCGGCGGCGGCGCTAGCGGAGATGGCACGGGTACTGCGACCGGGCGGCCGACTGGCCGTGATGGTGCCCACCGCCGGGCGCGCCGCACGATTCTGGCGGATGCTGCCGAACGCCGGGGTCTACATGTTCGGCGAGGACGAACTAGCCGACATCCTCGAGGAAAACGGCTTTGTCAGCGTACGGACCAAGAACCTCGGCACTATTCAGTGGGTGCGCGGGAAACGAGGCTGACACTGCGTCGCTAGAGGGTCGCCACGTTCTGCCTGAGCGTCGTTGGAGATCCGGCTGCGGAGCGGCGGCGGTTGGTGGACGTCCGTGGCGTCGTATCCGGGCATGCCAAGCGACAGCTGACCAGCTTTTGCAGGCGGCCGCCCGTGTGCAACAACCAAGGCGAAGGCCGCACATTCCGGCCGGACCTTAGCCGCGGTCATCGAGGACGCTCAACGGCGTGGTCTTAACCCGGCGGCGCAACCCGCTAGAGGGCGCTACGTCGTCCGGCCGACCGGCACGGGTGGGCTTCGGAACGGTGTTGATCTCGCGTCCAACGCCGCGGTCGCCGAATTGCTGGACGAGGGCACTTCGGTCGATGCGCTGCGTTGACGTCAACGTCCTCGTATACGCGCACCGAGCAGACCTGCACGAACACGCGAGGTATCGCGCTTTGCTTGAGCGCCTCGCGAACGACGATGAGCCACTCGGGCTTGCCGGTCAGGTTCTCGGCGGCTTCGTGCGGGTGATGACGAACCGTCGGATCTTCACCGAACCGACTGGGACGGATCACGCCTGGGAGGCGGTCGATGCGCTGCTCGCGGCTCCTGCCGCCATGCACCTCCGTGCAGGCGAACGCCATTGGGTGTTGTTTCGGCAGCTCGCAACGGACATCGATGCCCGCGGAAACGACATCGCTGACGCCTACCTAGCCGCCTATGCGCTTGAGAACAACGCGGTGTGGCTCAGCGCCGACCGCGGCTTCGCACGCTTCCACCGACTCCGCTGGAGTCATCCGCTCGATCTTTAGCGCTCCCTGCACGGGATTGAGCTGAATGTGCGACGAAGAACGCCACACCTGCCGACCCAATCGAATGCTCGTTGACGCCTGCGTTGACCCGGTGGACCGTCCGTCACGTTGCGGCGGTGAGGAAGCGCGCGTGGCCACTGCACCGTTTGCGTGGAAAGCTCCCGGAGAGGGGCCACGGCCGGTGCGGAGGGATCTCCGACGACGCTCGCCCCACGCTCGACGATCTTGCGGTTGGCGAGGCGCTGCAGCACGAACACTGCAACTCCATGCGTTGGCCGGTGCCAGTGGGTGCCGGTCGAGATGTTCGCACCATCACCTTGTCGCCCTCGGCGAGCGAGTCGACGATCTGCACGTGCAGGTCGGGCATCATCTCGTACCTCCGCGCGATGCACGTCGGTTTCCTGTCGATCGATAGGACCTTTCGTGGTGTCCCGGCTTAGTCGGTGGGGATTTCGGCTGGCGCGCTTCCGGCGACACTCGGCTGAGCGACACTGTCGCCGAGAAGAACCGACACCTCAGCAACGAGTAATCGCTTTGTCCAGGACAGTGGGATCAGCTGGCGCGACCGCGATGCTGGGATCGAGAATTTTCGCCTGAAGGTCGAGAACCGTTGCGAACGCTCTGAAGGTTTTCGCGATCTGGCTGAGTGCATAGGCAGTCCGGGTGCGCGACCGGCGCTCGATCCGAGCAAGGGCCAGATTGCCGACTGCCTTCGCCCCCAACTGCCGCATCGAGAGCTGCATCGCCTGACGCCGAGTGTTGGTGGCACTGCCGATGTTCCGCACGGTGTTGGTTAGCTCGGCCGCAGGGGTCAATGCTGCCAGCATGAGCTCTCTCTCGACGTGACGCGAACTGACGCTGATGACCCAACGGTACCCGCCGACGCTAGCTGGCGCAATCACCGTGCTTGCCAGAGCAAGCGCCGTTGGAGTTAAGGCCTGGCAGACGGATGCCCTAACTGGCAGGAGTCCGGGAGCTCGTCATCGCGGCCTTGGTTCTGGCCGATCTCGTCGGCGTGCAAGTGATCTACCGGCCGATCACCACCCTCGAGGAAGCGGCCGCACTCTGGGCCAACGCGGCTTCTTCCGTGGGCTCGATTGCCAAGGAATCCGCGTCCCGAAGAGGAGCCAGCGTCATGCACGAGGTAATCGACAGGGCCGACGGCGGTGAAGCGCATCCTGTTCCGCTGCTCTTCGTTCACGGCATCGCGCGCGGAGCGTGGTGCTGGGACGAACACTTCTTAAGTTCTTCGCACACAAGGGTTACCGCGCGTTGGCGGTCAATCTCCGCGGTCACGGGAACAGCCAGACATCGAAGGCGCTTCGCTGCTCCGCGAACGACCTCGATACATCAGTGTTCCCCCCGACTTCCGTCATGACCGGGACTACCGACGAGTGGTCCGTCCGTGTCCGAACAAACAGGACAAGCGATTCCGAAGTACATGACCTTGCCGCACGTCGTGGCGGCCCGCGACATCCCGAGCTCGTCGGCGGAGTCACCGCGGGCACGATCAGCGGACGCCGACGGGTTCCGGTTGACAGTGGACCGCGGGTGTTCGTTGGTGAAATACGAGTACCGGGTGAACGCTTTGGGGCCCGGTTGGTTTCGGATCCTGCTGGGCTTAGCGCCGCTTCGGCGACGGTGTGTGGTCACGGGCGTTGGGTAGGCCCAGTCGTCGCGGCTGAGTAGGCCCGGCAGCAGCTCGACGCACAGTCCGCGGGCGTCGCAGCGTGTCCAATCACTGTGCAGGCGTTCGGACGTCGCTGTCATGACCGACGCGCCTGCTGCTGTCGGCAGCCCTCGGCGTGCCTCGGCGCGGAGTCTGGAGCAGTTCGGGGTTGGCGGTGGTGGTTTCAGATGCCACGGTGAAGTCCTAACGATTGCAAAGGATTCGGTGCCCACGTCGTCAGGACGATTGAAGGGGCCGCCCGCCAGGGGAGACTAGTTCAGAATGTCAGTCTGCCTCGTCCCATTTCAGGCTCTCGGTTTCGTTTCGCATGTGTTCCTGATGTGCCTTAGCCGTCGCTGCAATCTCGGCGAGCGTCTGCTGGTACCAGTCTTGTTTCTTGCCCACTTGTTCGCCGTTGGTGCCAGCCTGAATCATGTAGTCATCGGACACCTTCACGATATTCTCGAACCTCTCTTTGATGTGGTCCGCTTCAATGTCGTTGACCGGACGAGATAGATGAAAGACGACTTCGTAAGTTCCTGCGGGCCAGGGCTCGCCAGTATGCACGTTCTGCGGGTTCCGGTGGTTCTGTGAGGTCGTCCTGACGATGCGCAGCTCTTCGCTCACTGTGGTCCCTCCTAGCGGGCTCGATGTCGCAACGTTGCAGCAAGATCAACACTAGTAGCGACGGGCGACGCGCCCTGGCCGATCTCGCTCATGGGCCGCCGGGACGCCAGGTGCGGCTTGCGCGCGACGAGGTCGTCTACGGCCACGGCCAGAGCGTCGGGTCTTCGAGATGGTCCTCGTTGAACCTGGGGTCGGTGGGGTCGGCCAGACGGCCTGTCGCGCGGACCAGGCACGCTCGCCGTAGCCGGCGTTCTCGGTGCGAAGCTTCACGACGTAGGACCGTGGGAACGTGTCACCCCTCGTCGTCGCCCTCGTCCTTTT
>JAOPWF010000469.1 GCA_025965815.1 Mycobacterium sp. | reverse complement strand
CTGCCAGAGCAGCACACCGCCGTTCGCTGGGTCGTAGATGTGCGCGCCGAGGTGGCGGTCAGCGGCCAGGCCGAACAGCGCGGCGGTCAGGATCGGGAACGCCAACAGCACCAGGATGCTGGTGACCAGGATGTTCCAGGTAAAGATCGGCATCCGGAACATCGTCATGCCCGGGGCGCGCATGCAGACCACCGTGGTGATCATGTTCACGGCGCCCAGAATGGTGCCCAGGCCGGCGAGGATTAGGCCCATGATCCACAGGTCACCGCCGGCGCCGGGACTATGGATGGCGTCACTGAGTGGGGCGTACGCGGTCCAGCCGAAGTCCGCGGCGCCGGTAGGGGTGACGAAGCCCGCCAACGCAATCACCGCGCCGAACACGAACAGCCAGAACGACAGGGCATTCAGCCGCGGGAACGCGACGTCGGGGGCGCCGATCTGCAAAGGCAGGACGGCATTGGCGAAGCCGAACACGATCGGGGTGGCGTAGAGCAGCAGCATCACGGTGCCGTGCATGGTGAACAGCTGGTTGTACTGCTCGTTGGACAGGAACTGCAGTCCGGGGGCCGCCAACTCGGTGCGCATGAGCAACGCCATCAGGCCACCGATGAAGAAGAACGCAAAGCAGGCGACCAGGTACATGATCCCGATCACCTTGTGATCGGTGGTGGTGACCAGCTTGTAGACCAGATTGCCCTTCGGCCCCAGCCGCGCCGGAAACGGGCGACGGGCCTCAAGCTCTCTTACCGGGGGTGCTTCCGCTGTCAACAGCTCCTCCAGTCCTACCGTCTGGTGTTGAATGCACTGTGCCAACAGTCGGCCCGTCGATGCGTCGTCCCTGCAGTCCCAAAGATTGGCCACTGAGCCGACCTTTCGGGCCGAGGGCCCGCGGGAAATCCGGTTTTGCGATGAGTCCGGCGCCCGTGAACCGTCAATATCAGGACGGGCGGCGCTACCTATGCAGGAGCAGGCAGATGGTCATCGTTGCGGGACACCTTGTCGTCGACCCCGGCGCGCGCGAACGCTACCTGGCGGGTTGCGCGGAGGTGGTCGAGCTGGCCCGCCGTACCCCCGGCTGCCTGGACTTCGCCCTGACTGCCGACCTGGTGGACCCGGCCCGCGTCAACATCTTCGAACGTTGGGAATCGCAGGCCGCGGTCGACGCGTTCCGCGGCAGCGGACCCGGCGACCAGCAGAGCGCGACGATTCACTCCGTCGCGGTGTCGGAGTACGACGTCGCGGACGTACGAAACCTGACCTGAGCAGCGGCCTACCGTCTGCCGATGCGAACCCGCAGGAATCTATAGCCGCCGTAGAGCGCCAGCGCGACGACAAAGTTGACGAGGTAGGCCACGTCGGCTCCGTGCCAGGCCTGGGCGACCGGGCCCTGGATGAGCGATGTGTTCATGAACGGCATGGCCGCGGCGTACGCCAGCACGAATACGACCAGCGCGGCCACCGCGTCGCCACGGTCTGTCTGCTCCTTCGCCGGGTTGATACTGGATCGTCCGCGGGTGCGGATCACCCAGTCGACAACGATCACCGCGACGAACGCCGGGATCCAGTAGCCGATGAGCAGCAGCACATCCTCGAATCGCGACGCGGTGTCACCCGAGTGCAGCCAGAGAATCAGGACGAAGGCCAGGGCCGTGACGACAACGGCGGAGACCGGCCGACGCACCCGAACACCGATAGTCTGCAATGCGAGTGAGCCGCTGTAGTCGTTCATCGCACTGGACCCCACGGACGCGAGTGCAATCGCTGCCAACGCCACCGCTCCGAGGACGCCGCCGCCCATGATGGAACGCACCCCTTCGGCGGTCTGTTCGGACAGTGCCCCCGCCGCGGCGATACCGATGCCCTGGACGAAGACGTAGGCCGAAACGATTCCGGCGAAGCTGAACCCGAAGACCCTGAGGCGCGACGAGTTCGCCGGCAGATACCGGCTGAAGTCGGCCGCGTAGCTCGCCCACGAAATCGCCAGGCTCAAGGCGATGGTCACCTCGAGGACGAAGGCGCCCACCAGGTCCGCGCCCGCCGCGGTGGGCGGTGTGACGACCTCGTGGCCCTGGACGAGCTTGACGGCGAAAACGAGGAAGGTGACAAACAAGATCACCGTGAGCACCGCCTGCACCCGGTGGATCACTTCGTAGCCGAAGAATCCGACGGCACCCTGCAGCGCCAACACGATCAGTACGCCGACCCAGAACGGGATGTCGAGCAGAACGGCCAGGGCCTCACCACCGAACAGGCCCACCAGCCCGTCCCAGGCGATCGACGACAGCCACTGCAGGACGGCGGGCAGGACGACGGCGCCGCCGAACGCCATCCGCGCATTGGGCAGCTGACCGGCTCCGGTCCGTGGGCCCCACGTCGACAGATACCCCACGACCAGCGAGCCGAGGACGGTCCCGATGATCATCGCCAGCATGCCCAGCCAGAACCCGAGCCCAAGGGCGACCGCCAGGGTGCCGGTGAAGACTCCAGTCATGGTGACCTGGGGGGCGAACCAGACCGTGAACAGTCGTTCGGGTCTGCCGTACCGCTGATCCTCGCCGATGGGGGTTATTCCGTGGGTCTCGACCGACAGGTCGCCCGCACCGGTTGGCCGGTGACCGCTGAAGGCGGGTGCGCTCAGTGCGCTCGCGGTGGCCTCATCTGACCGCATGGCCTTACTAGTCATTCGACGGTTCCCTCCAGAAGTCCTGCTGTCGTTGCGGTCCATTCGACCACGGTGATGCCTGTCCGCCGTGACGTGACTAGGGCTGGCCCGGCAGCAGCTCGATGAACAGACCCTCGGCACTCCGCGACAACGACCTCGCCGTCGAGCAACCGTCCGGAGATGAATCGTTCGGCCTTCACTGCCGATGCTCAGTCGGCCCAGGATCTCGTTGAACAGCACCGCGTGCGCTCCTCCGGTCGCCGCACCGTTGCCGCCCAGGAAGTACCGAGTGAAGGTGACATGCGCGCTCACCTCGGAACCGGTCCGCTTGTCGACGACGTGTGGCGGCACAAAGGGATGCCCGCGACCGGGAAGGTCCAACCGCGCGCCCGCCGGAGCCTCGAGCGCCGCGACTTCGTGGGCCGCCAGCACATCGGCGACCTCGGCCAGTTGGGCGACCAGCTGCGCGGCGGCGTCAGC
Organism: Mycobacterium sp.; assembly: GCA_025965815.1. Lineage (GTDB taxonomy): Bacteria > Actinomycetota > Actinomycetes > Mycobacteriales > Mycobacteriaceae > Mycobacterium. The sequence goes on along the minus strand of JAOPWF010000469.1, from coordinate 4,848 downwards.
CGGCAGCCGGGCGGCCACGACGCCGTCCTGAACCCTACGAACCTGGTCGATGAGGTCGGCGAAGTGCGGTCCGCCCCGGTCCGACGTGGGACCAAGATGAGCCCAGTAGTCGGTTTGAGCGCCATCGCGGTCAGCGGTCACGGCTTTGTGAACGTCGTCGGCAGCAATGTCATAACGCGAATAGTATGCGTAGTGCACGTCGGCTTCGTGCCGACCCGGTGGCCCGGGACATCGCGGCGTATTGTGCCTGCGGCCCTTAGCATTTCAGACTATTCACAGGAGGTCCGCCGGCGGTGAACAGACCCCAGACCCACACGCCCGACGGGCGTCCCCGGGCGCGCGGACTCGGCGTCGACCTGCCGGGAGAGCCAGGGAACCTCAACGCGATCACCGACGTCCCGGGCGTCGAAGTCGGCGTGACGACGTTGGTCACCGGGGACGGTCCGCTGGTGGTCGGCCGCGGCCCGGTCCGCACCGGGGTCACTGCGATCCTGCCCCGCGGGAAAGGCGGCCTCGGGCAACCCTGCGCCGCGGGCTGGTACTCGCTCAACGGCAACGGCGAGATGACCGGAACGACGTGGATCGAGGAAGCGGGTTCGTTCAATCTGCCTATCGTGCTGTCGAACACGCACGCGGTCGGCGCATGCCATTCAGGAGTCATCAGCTGGGTGAACCGGGTCAGGCCGCAGCTTGCACGACAGTGGCTGTTGCCGGTGTGCGCCGAGACATGGGACGGCTACCTGAACGACATCAATGGCGGCCACGTCCGGTCAGAGGACGTCGAATCCGCGCTCGACTCGGCGACGCCGGGGCCCGTCGCCGAGGGGTCGGTCGGTGGCGGAACGGGAATGAACTGCTATGAGTACAAGGGCGGCAACGGCACATCGTCAAGGCTGGTCCCCTACGGGTCGCACACCTTTACCGTTGCCGCGTTCGTTCAGGCCAACTTCGGCTCTCGCGCCGAACTCACCGTGGCCGGAAGACATGTAGGACGGGACCTCGCCGACGACAACCCCATGCTCGGCGACTGGTTCGAGGTCGACCTGGGAATCAAGCCGCCAGCCGGCGCAGGCTCGGTGATCGCCATCGTCGCCACCGACGCTCCCCTACTACCAGGTCAGTGCAAGGCGCTGGCCCGCCGAGTCCCGTTGGGCCTGAGCCGAACCGGGACCACGGGCAGCCACTTCTCCGGTGACATCTTCCTGGCGTTCTCCACAGCGGACGTACCTGGCCTGCAAAGCTCCTTCCCCATCGGCCCGGTCGGCGACGACGAATTCGGCACGCTGACCTTCATGCCCTGGGGGCGCATGGACGACCTGTACACCGCCGTCGTGCAGTCCGTCGAAGAGGCGGTTCTCAACGCGTTGGTGGTCAACCGCGATATGGTCGGCCGCGACGATCACCGTTCACCGTGCCTGCCGCACGACCGGCTGAAGGACCTGCTCGCCTGACGCGGTGTTGACCGCTGCATCATTCCCACGACGCGCTGAGCAGTCGATCGATCGCTAGTTGCAGCACCTGCAACCGGGTCTTGTCGCCGTGTTCGGCCGCGATGAAGTAGTTGCCGATGAACAGCGAGAACGCCAGCATGCTGCACGCCTCGACGTCCCTGTCGTCCGGGCAGAACTGTGCGAAGAGGGAACGCAGATACTCCATCCGTCGGTTGTCCACGCGGTGAAGCCGCTCGGCGACGTTGGTGTCGCGGCGCGCCCAGTCCCGCACTGCCAGTTCCGCGTCCAGCGCACCGGGCGCCGAGGCCAGCTCGAACAACTGCTGCAACTTGGCTCGCGGGTCGGCCGGTTGACGCTCGACGCGTGCGATGACCTCCTCGACACCCGCTTTCTCCCAGCTGTCGAGCATCTCGGTCAGCAGCGCCTGGCGATCCGTGAAGTGCCAGTAGAAGCCACCTTTGGACACTCCCAGGCGCGCGGCCAGCGCCTCGACCCGCACGGCATCCGGGCCCCCCGCGGCCAGGGCCTGCAGCGCTGCGTGCACCCATGCGCCGCGTGGTGTTCGCACATTGGCCACGGGACATATCTATACGGCACCGTATTGACAGACGCAAGAGTGCTGGGTAACCTCCATACGACATCGTATGGATCGAGGTCGAGCAGCATGAGGCTCCCGAATACCGCACACGAGTCCCGCCCGTGGCGGATCCGCGACATCGCGCCCGACTTCACCTTGGAGGATGTCTGGGCCCTTCCCGCCCACGGTGACGCCCAGGAATTCCCCACGATGCTCGAAGTGATGTCGTCTCTCGACCCCGCCGACGGACGATCTCTTGCTACCCGCCTGCTGTTCGCGATCCGCTGGCGACTGGGCAAATGGTTCGGCTGGGACGACGCCACCGGCAAGCTACCGATTCCAGGCAAGCACGAGTCATCCCTGGTCGACCGGCTGCCCGAGGATCTGCGCAAGTCGGCGCAGGGTATGAACGTCGGCTCCCTACCGTTCGTACCGCTGTATCGCACGCAGTCCGAATGGGCCGCGGAACTGTCCAACCAGACCGTGCACGGCGTCATGCACCTGAGTTGGGTACCGCAGAGTGACGGCTGCTACCAGGGACAGATGGCCGTCTACGTCAAGCCACGCGGTCGCTTCGGCAGCTTCTACATGGCCCTCATCAAGCCGTTTCGGCACTGGGTGGTGTATCCCGCGCTCATGAGACAGATCGAACGAGCATGGAACACGCGGGTTGCGCAATCACCGACATGAGACTCCCGCCCGGCCAACGCCGGATCGACGGATTTCCGCGCTTCGGAGGACACCTGTGGCGGCCCCCGCCATCAGTCCCCGTGGACCCCGCGATCGAGATACGCGGGGTAGTCACAGAGCCTTTCACCGTGGCGCTGTCCGCTCTGGCCGTGCTCCCCCGGCGAGAGCTCACCGCCGACTTTCACTGCGTCGCCGGCTGGTCGGCCACCGACCTTCGCTGGGAAGGGGTTTCGTTCCAGTCGGTGTACCGCACCTTCATCGAACCGGCGCTTCAACCAGTGACATCGGTCAGCCATGTCGTCTTCTGCGGCCTCGACCGCTACCGCTCGGTCGTCTGTATCGAGGACGCCCTGGCCGATGACGTGCTGATCGCACAGCGCCTCAACGGACGGCCGCTCGACGGTGACCATGGAGCCCCGGCCAGGTTCCTCAGCCCCAACCAGTACGGCTACATGAGCACCAAACACCTGTGCCGCATCGAGCTGCATACCTCTGAACCGGAGGATACGCCGGTGTCTCCGATCAGCCATGTGCTGTCGCGGTTCATCATTCGCCATCCGAGGGGACACGTCTGGCAGGAGGAGCGTCATCCCCACGTTCCACCGTGGTCCGTGCGGCACGTTTATCGCGCCCTCAGCGTGCCGATCGCGTATCTCTGCGCCAGGGGCAGACGGCGCGAAGGGCAATGCACCGCAACGTATCTCAGGTGACCCATCTCGACGGGAAGGCATCGTCCGCGAAGTCGATCTGGGCGCCGGGATTGCTGATGGCGGTAACCAGTCCGGAGCCGAACGGCCCCACATCATCGAACAGGGTTGCCGTCCCGGTCGCCACGCCGTCGGCGCCCCAGTGCGAGTCGGCCTGCACACCGATCCAGCCGTCGACCGGCAGGCGTGCCAGTGCCACCGTGATGTCGCCGTTGATGTACCCCACGCCCCGGGTGCCCAGGTTGGTCACCAGGCTGGTTGCCTCGGCCACCATTGCGGCGCGGACGAACGGCGAATTCTTCTCGCCCGCAAGCACATCGATGCTGCGGTTGTAGAAGCGCTTCCGGGAATCGTTCTGGTGTTCCGCAGCGGTCCGGGTCCAACCCGCATCGTCACTGCCCACGTAGGTGAACGCGGAATCATCCAGTTCCGCCGGCGGCGCGAAGCCGATGCCCGCGGCCCACTCTTGTCCGGCCGGGGCGGCCGAGCGCCGGTACTGCAGCATGCTGGCGCGTGCGACCACCACCCCGTTCTGGATGATGCTGCACTCCGCATTGCGCACGCGTCGGCCGTCGCGCATCAGCGCCAGGCTTGTGGTGGTCGGGACTCCCCGCGCCGCCTTGAAGAGGTCGACGGTCAGTCGTGCCGGCAGAAAGTCCTCGGATCCGTACTCATGCTCCAGGACCTGTGCGGCCAACCCAACCACTGCGGGCCCGTTGAGATGATCGTCGCCCCAGTGGCTTTGCGCGAAAACGGTCGGCTGAAACTCTCCCCGGTCGGTCAGCGTGAAATGGGAGGGAGGTTCGGTCATTCGGGCATCCTCGCACAGCTGCCGTGGCCGTCTCTGGTTCGGTTGCACACCGACCCCTGGTGAGCGGTCGGATTGGTTAGACGACATAATCGAAGTCCAGGAAAGGATACAGGGCTTGTTCGAGACCGGTACGGCACAGTCACCTGCCGAGGATGCGTACGGACGGCCCCGACTGCTGGTGGCAGCCTTGAGCATGGTGGTGCTCACCGTCGCGGTCCTGCAGACGGCCGTGGTGCCGGTGCTCGGCATCATCGGCTCGCAGCTGCACGCATCGGTTGTTTCCGTGAGCTGGGCGGTCACCGCCAATCTGCTCGCCGCCGCCGCCGCGACGCCCCTGATCGGGCGACTGGCCGACCTGCACAGCAAGAAACGCGTACTGCTCTGGGTGCTGGCGATCGTGCTGATCGGCTCACTGCTCGCGGCGACTACATCGTCGCTGGCGCTGCTCATCGTGGCGCGTGTGATGCAGGGTGTTTCGTTTGCGCTGTATCCGATCAGCGTGGCGATACTGCGGGAGGAACTGCCCGCCGACCGACTCGTCGGCGCGCTCGCGGTGCTCTCCGGGACATTGGGTTTCGGTGGGGCTACCGGCTTGGTCGTCACCGGCCTGTT
>JAOPWF010000200.1 GCA_025965815.1 Mycobacterium sp. | reverse complement strand
CGGGTCGCTTCGCTCCTGCCCGCCGGACGCCCAACTCCATGCCCGGTCGGCAAGATAGCTACATGCCTAACGCACTGCTGACCCATCGTGGCGGCGATGGGCAGCCGTTGATACTTGTGCACGGGCTGATGGGCCGGGGGAGCACCTGGCCCCGCCAACTGCCGTGGCTGACCCGGCTGGGTGCGGTGTACACCTACGACGCGCCGTGGCACCGCGGGCGCGACGTCGACGATTCGCATCCGATCAGCACCGAACGGTTCGTGTCCGACCTGGGCGACGCGGTCAGCTCGCTGGAACGGCCGGTGGTGATGATCGGACACTCGATGGGGGCACTGCATTCCTGGTGTCTGGCGGCGCAGCGGCCCGACCTGGTCAGCGCCGTGGTGGTCGAGGACATGGCGCCGGACTTCCGCGGCCGCACCACCGGACCGTGGGAGCCCTGGCTGCATGCGCTGCCCGTCGAGTTCGGCGCCGCGGAGCAGGTTTTCGCCGAGTTCGGGCCGGTGGCCGGCCAGTACTTCCTCGAGGCGTTCGACCGCACGCCTACCGGGTGGCGGTTGCACGGGCACCCCCTGCGGTGGATCGAGATCGCCGCGGAGTGGGGCCGCCGCGACTACTGGGTGCAGTGGCGGGCGGTGCGGGTGCCTGCGCTGCTGATCGAGGCCGGCAACTCCGTCACACCGCCGGGCCAGATGTTGCAGATGAATGAAACCGGTTACCGGGCAACGTATCTGCACGTCCCCGGCGCCGGCCATCTGGTCCACGACGAGGCGCCGCAGACCTACCGTGACGCGGTGGCGTCGTTCCTAGCGGCGCTCGCCCATCGCACCTGACGACGGCCACGAGGGCTGGTTCTCGAAGCGGGTGCGGATGGCGTCGAGCTCATGGTCGATCCGGCGGACGTCAGCGTCCGAGTTATCGAACAGCCTCCCGACCATCGGAGCGTACAGCGGGAACTGGCCGAGATGCCATCGGAGTGTCCCGGTGCGGTGCGAGGCGGTTGCCAGCGCGGCGACGAGGCCGAACGGGGCCAGCAGGATGGCGGTCAGCAGGAGGAATATCACGATTGTGGTCATGGCAGTAATTGTTTGTCAGAAGATATCCCGCCAACAGTGGCAGAACTGACGCGGTACGCTAAGATACTGCCATGCTTGAAAGCGTATCGGTTCTGGCCCTCGACGGCCTGGCGGCTTTCGAGTTCGGGGTCATCTGCGAGGTGTTCGGCATCGACCGATCCGGCGACGGTGTTCCGAACTTCGATTTCAAGGTCTGCGGACCGGAGGCGGGCCGGCGGCTTCAAATGTCGATCGGCGCACAGTTGATCCCCGACCATGGCCTGGACAGCCTGATCGGCGTCGATCTCGTCTGCGTGCCCGCCATCGCCGGGCCGTATCTGCCGGAGGCGCTGGACGCCCTGCGTGCGGCCGCCGCCTACGGGTCGATAATCCTGACGGTCTGCTCCGGCGCATTCGTTGCCGGAGCGGCCGGCCTGTTGGACGGTCGGCCTTGCACCACACACTGGATGCACGCCGACGAACTGGCCCACCTCTACCCGACGGCCAAGGTCGACCGCAATGTGTTGTTCGTGGACGACGGCAACCTGATCACCAGCGCGGGCACCGCTGCGGGTATCGATGCCTGCCTGCATCTTGTGCGTCGGGAACTGGGCAGCGCGGTCACCAACGTGATCGCCCGCCGGATGGTGGTGCCGCCGCAGCGTGACGGCGGTCAGCGTCAGTACATCGACATGCCGGTTCCGGTGCGCTGCTCGGAAGGCTTTGCGCCCCAGCTCGACTGGATCCTGACCAACCTGGACAAGCCGCACACGGTGGCCACCCTTGCCAGGCGCGCAAACATGTCGGCGCGCACCTTCGCCCGCCGGTTCGTAGAGGAGACCGGCCGCACACCGATGCAGTGGGTCACCGACCAGCGGGTGCTCTACGCGCGGCGGCTGCTGGAGGAGACAGACCTCGATGTGGACCGCGTCGCCGAGCGGTCCGGGTTCGGCACCGCAACGCTGCTGCGCCACCATTTCCGGCGCATCATCGGGGTGACGCCGTCGGATTACCGGCGCAGGTTTGCCTGCGACGACTCGATCAGCCAGGCGACGGCTTAATCACCTTCGCCGGCGAGCGCGAACCTGCCGTCGGCGGACTGCTCGACGAGGCCGTCGACCAGTAGCGAATCCAGCGCCCGGTCGCGCTGTGCGGTATCGGACAGCCAGGCGACGTCGAGCTGTGCGCGGGAAACCGGGGATTCGTTGTCGCGCAACACATCCAGCAGACGGCCACGGACCTGGCGGTCGGTGCCCGCATAGCGCTGGGCTCGGCGCGGGAGTGCCGTCGCGGGCGGATAACCGGACGAGCGCCACGCGCACACGCTCAGCGGGCCCAACCCGCATCGCGGCGTTCGCGCCGTGCACACCGTGGCACCCAGCTCCATTAGCGCGGCCGAGAAGTGGTGCGCAGTGCCGTCATTCGGCAGCAGGGCGGTCACGTCCGCCAGATCGCGGATGGTCGAAGCGGCACCGGCGTCGGCGGCGCCGTGTACCGCCCT
>JAOPWF010000424.1 GCA_025965815.1 Mycobacterium sp. | reverse complement strand
CGGCCTGCTGGTCGTGACGCCTTACTACTCGCGGCCGCCGCAGACCGGTCTGATCGCCCATTTCACCGCCGTCGCCGACGCCACTGCGCTGCCGGTGCTGCTCTACGACATCCCGCCCCGCTCGGTGGTACCGATCGAGTTCGACACCATTCGCACGCTGGCAACCCATCCCAACATCGTCGGGATCAAGGACGCCAAGGGCGATCTGCACGGCGGCGGGCTGGTGATGGCCGAAACCGGGCTGGCCTACTACTCCGGCGACGATGCACTGAACCTGCCGTGGCTGGCGATGGGCGCCACCGGCTTCATCAGTGTGATCGGCCATCTCGCCGCGGCGCCGCTGCGGGAGCTGCTGACTGCGTTCGAATCCGGTGACGTCGCCACCGCGCGCAAGATCAATGTGGCGCTCGGGCCGTTGAGCAATGCGATGAGCAGGCTCGGCGGTGTCACGATGTCGAAGGCCGGCCTACGGCTGCAGGGCATCGACGTCGGGGATCCGCGGTTACCGCAGGTCCCGGCCACCCCGGCACAAACGGAAGCGCTCGCCGCAGACATGCGGGCCGCCGCGGTGCTCCGGTGGTGAATGTCGCCGGCAGCCCGGCTCCGGTGGTGAGTGTCCCCGGTCCGGTGGTGAATCCCGAACTCGCACCACCGGGACCCCTGGCCCCGGGTGGACTGCGGGTCACCGCGTTGGGCGGCATCAGTGAAATCGGCCGCAACATGACCGTTTTCGAGCATCTCGGCCGGTTGTTGATCGTCGACTGCGGTGTGCTGTTCCCCGGGCACGACGAACCCGGCGTCGACCTGATCCTGCCCGACCTGCGGCACATCGAGGACCGCCTCGACGACGTCGAAGCGCTGGTGCTGACCCATGCGCACGAGGACCACATCGGCGCGATCCCCTTTCTGCTGAAGCTGCGACCCGACATCCCCGTCGTCGGCTCGAAATTCACGCTGGCGCTGGTGGCCGAGAAGTGCCGCGAGCACCGCATCAAGCCGGTGTTCACGCAGGTCGCCGAGGGCCAGCGCAGCACCCACGGGGTGTTCGAATGCCGGTACTTCGCGGTCAACCACTCGATCCCGGACGCACTCGCCATCGCCGTGCACACCGGCGCCGGGACCGTCCTGCACACCGGCGACATCAAGCTCGACCAGCTGCCACTGGACGGTCGGCCTACCGATCTACCGGGGATGTCGCGGCTCGGTGACGCCGGCGTCGACCTGTTCCTTTGTGATTCGACGAACGCGGAGATCCCCGGCGTCGGACCGTCCGAAAGCGAAGTCGGTCCTACCCTGCACCGCCTGATCCGGGGTGCCGACGGCCGCGTCATCGTCGCCTGTTTCGCGTCCAACGTCGACCGGGTGCAGCAGATCATCGACGCCGCGGTGGCGCTCGGACGACGGGTGTCGTTCGTGGGCCGGTCCATGGTTCGCAACATGGGCATCGCCCGCGAACTGGGCTTCCTCAAGGTCGACGACTCCGACGTGCTCGACATCGGGGCTGCCGAGATGATGCCGGCTGACCGGGTGGTGCTGATCACCACCGGCACCCAGGGCGAACCGATGTCGGCGCTGTCGCGGATGTCGCGCGGTGAGCACCGCAGCATCACGCTGACGCCCGGCGACCTCATCATCCTGTCGTCGTCGCTGATTCCCGGTAACGAGGAAGCCGTCTACGGAGTGATCGATGCGCTGGCCAAGATCGGTGCCCGCGTCGTCACGAATGCGCAAGCCCGCGTGCACGTTTCCGGACATGCCTATTCCGGTGAGCTGCTGTTCCTCTACAACGGGGTGCGGCCGCGCAACGTGATGCCGGTGCACGGCACCTGGCGACATCTGCGGGCCAACGCCGCGCTGGCCGAACGCACCGGTGTGCCACACGAGAACATCATGCTGGCCGAGAACGGCGTCAGCGTCGACCTGGTGGCGGGCAAGGCCAGCATCGCCGGTGCGGTGACGGTCGGCAAGATGTTCGTCGACGGCCTGGTCACCGGCGACGTCGGCGACGCAACGCTCGGTGAGCGGTTGATCCTGTCCTCGGGTTTCATCGCGGTCACGGTGGTGGTGCGCCGCGGCACCGGCCGGCCGGCCGCCCCGCCGCATCTGCACTCGCGGGGCTTCTCCGAAGATCCGAAGGCGCTGGAACCGGTCGCCCAGAAGGTGCAGGCCGAGCTGGAAAAGCTTGCCGCCGAATCCATTACCGATCCGATCCGAATCGCCCAGGCGGTGCGCCGCACCGTCGGCAAGTGGGTAGGGGAGACTTACCGGCGCCAGCCGATGATCGTGCCGACGGTCGTCGAGATCTGAGCGTCACTGCCCAGACTCAAACCATGGCGGCGAACTCACGCGGCGTGCCGGCGCATTAGTTCAGTGTCGGCGAGCCCGCCCCTTTGCCGATGCAAGGTTGATGAATCAGCGCTTTTCGGCGTAGACCGACCACTCGATCTGCGAGGTACCCAGGTTGCGGCAGCCGGATTACCGTTGTGCGCCAACGTCTCAGCGCTTGTTGACGAAGCCCGCGTCCACCGGCAGCGCCACCCCGGTGATGTAGCGGGCCGCATCCGAAACCAGCCACGCAACCGCGTTGGCGATGTCCTCCGGTTCCAGCATCTGCACCGGCAGCGCGTTGCCCATGTCTGGCGGCGTATCGGTCTCGGCGATCATCTGCTGGAGCCAACCGCGGGTGAACTCGTTGTTGATCATCGGCGTATCTACGCCCGTCGGATGTACCGAGTTGACCCGGATACTGTGTGGCGCGAGATGGTTGGCGTATGCCCGCATCAATCCGACGACTCCGTGCTTGGCCGCCGTGTAGCCAATCGAGCCTGCGTCGCCTCCGCCGATGCCGACCAGACCCGCCGCCGAGCTGATCAGCACTATGGAGCCGCCGTCGCCCTGCTCGATCATGGTGGGCAATGCCACCTCCACGGTGTGGTGGACGCCGGTGAGGTTGACGTCGATCACGTCGCGCCAGCCGTCGGTACCCCCGAGCATCGGGGCGATACCGGCGTTGGCGACGACGATGTCGAGTCGGCCGAACTCGTCGAGTCCGGCCTGCAGCGCGGTGCGCAGCCCTTCGCGGTCGCGCACATCGGCTTGGATGGCCACGGTTTGGGCGCCGGTGTCTTCGACCAGTTTCACGGTGGCGGCCAAGTCATCGGGGGTGGCCATCGGGTAGGGGACGGAAGCGATCTGATCGCACAGGTCCACCGCGATGGTGTTCGCGCCGTCGGAGGCCAGCCGCACCGCGTGGGCGCGGCCCTGGCCGCGGGCGGCACCCGTGATCAACGCGACCTTGCCGTCGAGGGTGCCCATCAGCTGCGGAGCTGGCCCTTGGCGGGGTCACCCGCGGGGACCGGCTGGACCATCTTGATGTCCGGCGGCCCGGCCAGGTGGTCACCGACCTCGGAGAACATCGCCGTCACCGCCGGTGCCCCGCTGTGGGTCTTCAGCGCATCGGCGTCGGCCCACTGCTCGACGAAGATGAAGGTGCCGTCGGACTCGTGCAGCGAGTACAGCTCACAGCCCGGCTCCTGATGCACAGCCTCGACCGCGCGGGTCAGCGAGTCGCGCACGGTATCGACGGACTCCGGCTTGGCGGTCAGGGTGGCGACGACGACAACTGGCATGGGCGTGGACTCCTCGGTGAGTTCTCGGCCGGACCCGCCGGGCCGGCGACATCCAATTGGAACGTCAGTCACCCTACTCAGTGGGGTGTATTCAGTGGTGCCGGGTTCGGTCGCAACTGGTGTGGCGGATGGTGCGAGAGGGGCAGTTGCGACTAGGCTGGCGATCATGGCTAGTAAGACCGTCACCCGATCTGGCGCTAAAACGACCAGGTCACGGGCTGGTGCACGCGGCGGCGGCCGTCCGGCGCGCCCCGGC
>JAOPWF010000386.1 GCA_025965815.1 Mycobacterium sp. | reverse complement strand
GGTGATCAACGGGAGATCGAAGAAACTCTGGATGCCCGGCTCGGCGGCACAGGTGGCCGGAATCGAGTTCACACAGTGCGCCGCGGTCGCGACGATGCCGGGGTTGCTCTTGAGGCCCGCCTCGACGCTCTCCGGCTGCCAGCCCTTGACGGTGACGAACGTGTCGGGATTCCCCCGTACCTCCATCTCGTACCGCTCGCCCGCCGGGCCGAACGACCATGCGGGGTCGAGGTTCTCCTCGCCCATCAGCCAGTTCACCGTTATCCGGACGACCGGTTCGCCGTCCACCAGGGCCTCCCAGTGAAATCGACGGCCCGCGACCTGGCCGGCCTCGATCTGGCCCATCGGCGAATCGATCGGCCCGGTCGCGACGGCCACCTCCTGGGACGACCGGATCTTCTCGTCGGCGCGGAAGCCCAGCCGATCCACGCACAGCCGGACCGACTGGATAAAGCCGCCGTCGAGCAACTTCAGCATCGGGCCGGTCAGCGCCTCGTCCGGCGTGCCGCCGAAACCCATCACATACCGCAGCACGTCGGGCGCCCCGTACGTCCGGAGATCGGAAAACTCCTCGGAGCGAACGTAAGTCACACCCGTCGACATCACCGACAGCAGGAGTGGAAACAACTCGGTGGCGGCGCCGGGTCCGATACCCGCCCCGTGCAGCGTGACACCACCCTCGCGGGCAGCGGCTTCCAACGGCGCCGCCTCCCTCTCGCCGGGATAGAACCAGCCGACCGGACTCACGACGTTCTTGCCCGAGCGCAGCAGCGCCGTCACCTCGTCCACGTTGGGCAGCAGCGGCGCATAGATGACCGCGTCGGCATCGAGCGCGAGGATCTCGTCGACGTTGTTGGTCGCGGTGACGCCCAGCGGAGCCATTCCGACGATGTCGCCGACGTCCTTGCCGTTCTTGCCCTTCGAGTGCACCCAGCAGCCGACGAGTTCCAGTTCGGGATGCTCGAGAACACCGTTGATGGCGGCGATGCCGACAGAACCGGTTGCCCACTGCACGACCTTCAGGGCCATGGCGTTCCTCCTGATACCGAGCGGACTAGAACACGTTCTATTTAGATCTACACGAATGGCGGATGGGTGCGGAGGGAATCCGCCAACTGCGATACCGAACCCAACTTACATTCATATGTGCATGCAACAGGTAGGGTGCCTACTCATGCCGACCAGTGGGAAGGGGGTCAAACCGCCCCGACGCACCCAGGAAGAGCGGAGCGCCCGGACGCGCATCCGCCTGCTGGACGCGGCGATCGAATGCCTCGTCGAATACGGGTACGCAGGCACCACCACACCCCGCGTCGCCGAACGCGCGGGCCTGACACGTGGGGCACAGGTCCATCACTTCGGGTCCAAAACCGACCTCGTGGTCGCCGCGATCAAGCACCTTGCTCAGCGCCGCATCGAGTCGGCCATCCTCGATGTCGGCCGGCTGATGGCCAGCGAGGAGCCCGCCGGTCAGATCCTGGACTTCATCTGGGACGTCCACCAGGGGCCGTTGTTCGTCGCCACTGCCGAATTGTGGCTTGCCGCACGAACGGACGACACGCTCGCCGCAGAGATGGCCAAGGTTGAGCCGGCCGTCAACACCGCGCTGCTGGTGGCGATCGCACAGACCACGCCCGACGAGTCCGCGCAGCGGGAGATCCGCGACTTCGTCTACACCGCAATGGATGCGCTGCACGGGATCCTCATCTCCAGCTTCGTCGACCGCGATGAAGAGCGCACCCAGCGCCGGTGGCGGCGAGCGTGCGCGAACCTGCGCGAGATCGGTCCCGATCTCAAAGAACAGGGTTGACCCGAACGCCGCGCGCTCCACCACCCTCGGGTGACCGTCCTTGCCTAGAAACATTCAGGGTTGTACGTTTCTGACCACATGGGCAGTGGGTGAAGGGACGTTTCATGCCGAACAAAGTATTCGTCGTCGGGGTCGGAATGACGAAGTTCGAAAAGCCGGGCCGGCGCGAGGGGTGGGACTACCCTGCCATGGCGCGCGAATCGGGGACCAAGGCGCTGCAGGACGCCGGCATCGACTACACCGAAGTGCAGCAGGGCTATGTCGGCTACGTCTCCGGCGATTCCACCTGCGGGCAGCGCGCACTCTACGAATTGGGCCTCACCGGCATCCCCATCGTCAACGTCAACAACAACTGCTCGACCGGATCCACCGCGCTGTTCCTGGCGGCACAGGCGGTGCGCGGCAGCCTGATTGATTGCGCCATCGCACTCGGTTTCGAGAAGATGCAGCCCGGCTCGCTGTCCACCGACGGGTCCAACGACCGGGAACCACCGCTGGGCAGGCACGTCCAGGCGCTGGCCGAGATCGACGAGGTGACGTTCCCCGTCGCGCCGTGGATGTTCGGCGCCGCCGGCCGCGAACACATGAAGAAATACGGCACCACCGCAGAACATTTCGCCAAGATCGGCTACAAGAACCACAAGCATTCGGTCAACAATCCCTACGCCCAGTTCCAGGAGGAGTACAGCCTCGACGACATCCTGGGCGCCCGGATGATCTCCGATCCGCTGACCAAGCTGCAGTGCTCCCCCACCTCTGACGGCTCCGGTGCAGCGATTTTGGCCAGCGAGGACTTCGTCGAGAAGCACAACCTCGCGGGCCAGGCCGTGGAGATCGTCGGCCAGGCCATGACCACCGACTTCGCCAGCACCTTCGACGGCAGCGCACGCAACATCGTCGGCTACGGCATGAACGTTCAAGCGGCACGCCAGGTCTACGACCAGTCCGGACTGGGCGCAGGAGATTTCCAGGTGATCGAGCTGCATGACTGCTTCTCCGCCAACGAGCTGCTGCTCTACGAGGCGCTGGGCCTGTGCGGTGAAGGCGAGGCGCCCAAGCTCGTCGACAACGACGACACCACCTACGGCGGGCGCTGGGTGGTCAACCCGTCCGGCGGCCTGATCTCCAAGGGACATCCATTGGGCGCCACCGGCCTTGCGCAATGCGCCGAGCTCACGTGGCAGCTACGCGGCACCGCCGACAAGCGTCAGGTGGACAACGTGAGCGCGGCGCTGCAGCACAACATCGGCCTGGGCGGCGCCTCCGTCGTCACCGCCTACCAACGGGCCGAGCGCTGACCATGGGCCACATCGAGGCCACCAAACACCCTGCCGCAGCGCCGGAGGCGCTGTGGTCGACCGTCGCCGACCTGGCGAACTGGGATAAGTGGTTCACCATCCACGAGAAGTGGCTGGAAGATCCCCCGGCAGCCCTGACACCGGGCACCCGGCTGGTGGCCAAGATCGTGATGCTCGGCATGGCCAATAGGATCGAGGTGCGTCGAAGAGATGGCGGCTCCGTCCCGGCTGGCGATGTCCGGCACCAGTATGGCGGGCGTCAAGTGCTGATTCGAGTTCACCGTCACGCCGACCCGTGACGGCTCGGGCTTCACCGTGTCGGGCGACTTCCAGCGCGCGATGATCAAGGGCGTCTTGGGAAAAGGCGTCGAGACGGCTGGCGCCAAGCAGCTTGACGCGTCGCTGCGGCAACTCGAAGCGCTGGCGGCCGCGTGATGACCGACACCGACCCGAAGTTCGACGACGCCGCTCTGGACGTCTGGACCGACGAAGACCGGTTCACGGTCACCCGCGAGCGCATCGTCGAGTACGCGAACGCCACCAACGATCCGATCCCGGCGCACCTCGCCGGCGATGCCGCGCCGCCTGTGTTCGGCATCGTCCCGGTCTTCGAGTCACTCATGACCCCCGCCGTGGAAGTGGTGCCGGTCGAGCTGATCCCGCGAGTTGTACACGGAGAGCAGGACTTCCACTTCCACCGCCCCATCGCGCCGGACGACAGGCTGGTATCCCGCGCCAAGATGATCGGATACGAGGGCCTGGAGAAGGGAACCAGGGCCGCCATCCTGCTGGAGTGCCGGACCGAGGACGGCGAACTTGTCAACGAGCAGTACGTGACGGTCTTCTTCCGCGGCTTCGACGCAGGCAAGAAGGTCGGCGAGCTTTCGCCGCCGCACAAGTTCGACGATGCGCTGCACGGTCCGGCACCGCTGGCCAAGGTCAGCCAACACGTGGACGACGATCAGACATTCCGCTATTCACCGGCCGCCGGGGATCCGATGCCGATCCACCTCGACGACGAGATCGCCAAGAGCGCGGGGCTGCCCGGAATCATCGCGCACGGGTTGTGCACCATGGCGTTCGCATCGTGGGCGGTGCTGAGGGAAGTGGGCGGCTCGGATGTGAGCCGGCTGAAACGGTTCGCCGTCCGATTCTCGAAGATGGTGATCCCTGGCGACGATCTGGAAACCCGCATGTGGTGCACCGGCTCCGCCGACCGTGCCACCACCTACGCGTTCGAAACCGGCCGCGGCGCAGACCTTGTCCTCACCGACGGCCTCGCCGTCGTGGCCGACTGACTCAAAGGAAACTCATGAGTGCACTTGCAGGCAAGATCGGCGTCATCACCGGCGCCGGGCGCGGTATCGGCCGCGAACACGCGCTGCTGTTCGCCAGGGAGGGGGCCTCGGTCGTCGTCAACGACCTCGGTGGCAGCTACGACGGCAGCGGCGCCGACAGCGGTCCTGCGCACGACGTCGTCGCCGAGATCGTGGCCGCAGGCGGGACGGCGGTCGCGGAGGGAGAGTTCGACGCCTTCAGCCTGGCCAACATCTCGCCGCTGGTCGCCTACCTGGCCAGCGACGAGTGTTCACTGACCGGCAAGGTGTTCGCGGTGCAGGGCGGCGCGATCTCCGAACTGACCGGCTGGCACGACGTGCGGACCATCGAGACCGACGGGCCGTGGGACATCGACACCATCGCGGCGAATCTGCCTGCCTGACAGGGTCAGTCGCGGACCTCGGTCACATCGTACTGGTCGTCGGCGTGGCGTGACCGGATGGTTTTCTTGTCGTACTTGCCGACGCTGGTGCGCGGGACCTGGTCGATGAACGTCCACCGCTCGGGCAGCCACCATCGAACGACCTTGTCGGCCAGAAAGTCCCGCAACTCCTTCGCGCTGGCGTCCGCACCCTCCTGCAGCACGACCGCCGCCAGCGGGCGTTCCTGCCACCGGTCGTCGGGCACGCCGACCACGGCCGCCTCGAGGACGGCCGGGTGGGCGATCAGATGGTTCTCCAGTTCCACCGACGAGATCCACTCGCCACCGGACTTGATCACGTCCTTGGCACGGTCGGTCAAGGTGACGTAGCCCAGCGGGTCGATGCGGCCCACGTCGCCGGTGCGTAGCCAACCGCTGGCGAACTTGGCTTCGTCGCGGCCGCGATAGTAGGCACCGGTGATCCACGGCCCGCGCACTTCGAGCTCGCCGACCGCCTTGCCGTCGTTGGGCAGTGGGTTGCCCTCGTCGTCGACGATGCGCGCCTCGACGCCGAAGAGGGGCCGTCCCTGGGTGGACCGCAGCGACCAGTGCTCGTCCTCGGGCGTGCCGGGCGGCGGCCAGGCCATGGTCGCCACCGGGGAGGTCTCGGTCATCCCCCACAGTTGCCGGATCTGGACGCCGTGCCGCTCCTCGAACGCCTTCATCAACGACACCGGGACCGCCGACCCACCACAGGCCA
>JAOPWF010000291.1 GCA_025965815.1 Mycobacterium sp. | reverse complement strand
GGGCGAAGAACGGCAAGGCCCGCGCTGTGCCGCGCAGCCTGCGGCCGGTGCACCCCGTCACGGTGTGGCGCGGCCGCCTGTCCGTGGCCCTGGACGCTCTGGAAACCGAGGCAGCTGCGGCCGCAGCGCCGGTCGAACGGCGCAGTCCGATGGAGACCACCAACGTCCAACTCCCCACCGGCGACCGGCTGCAGATCCCCACCGGCGCGGAGACGTTACGGCTGAAGAGCTACCTGATCATGTGCCGGAACACCAGCCGCGATTTCGCAGAGTTTGCCGATCTGGTCGAGTCGATGGAGACTCAAACCGCTGCAGTCGTGCTGGCAGGTATGGATCGGTATTACTGTAGCCAACAACCGAGACAGAAGTGGGTCGCCACTCAGCTGGTTCGCCGTCTGGCTGACCCACAGCCGTCCGACGAGGCCGACAGCACATCCGGCCCCGCCGCAGAGGCTGACTGGGCGAAGGTCAGGCAGCGTTGCCTGTCCGTCGCGGTAGCGATGCTGGAGGAGGCGAGGTGACGTTGATTGCGGACGCACGCGGCGACGCGGTGTCCTCATCGGCCACCGAGAGGATTGCGCGACCCGCCGCACCGGCAACGCAGAACAGGCCCTCGGTACTCGACGACAGGCCCGTTGAATTCTGGCCGACCGTCGCCATCCGCTCGGCGCTGGACACCGGCGATCTGACGGTGTGGCGCCGGATCGTCGCCGCGATCAAGCGTGATCCCTACGGCCGGACCGCGCGTCAGGTCGAAGAAGTCCTCGAAACCGCTGAGCCGTATGGCGTGTCCAAGGCACTTTCGGAGGTTCTCATCCGCACCCGCGACCACCTTGAAGCGGACGAATGCGCCGAAGTGGCCCGCCAGGTGCGGGCGCTGCTCGGCCGGTCCGGCCTGGGGCAGCAGGAATTCGCCTCGCGTATCGGCGTTGCGCCCGACGTACTGGGGTCCTACCTCGAAGGCGACAGTTGTCCGGCAGCATCGCTGATGATCCGCATGCGACGACTGTCCGACCGGTTCGCGAAGATGAGAGCCCAGCGGTCCGGACAGTCGGACTGACCGGACCCACGGTCGATGCCCACCACCTACGCGCTCATCCCCGGTGCGGGTGGTAGCGCCTACTACTGGCACCGCGTGTCGCCGCTGCTGACCGGCCGGGACGCCAGCGTCATCGCGATCGACCTGCCCGCCGACGACGACACCGCGGACCTCGACACCTACGCCGACACCGTGTGCGAGGCGCTGGCCGGTGTGCCCGGACCCCTCATCGTGGTCGGTCAGTCGATGGGCGCCTTCACCGCGCCGATGGTCGCCGAACGACTCGACGTCAAACTGATCGTCCTGGTCAACCCGATGGTCCCCAGTGCGGGTGAGGCGCCCGGCCAGTGGTGGGATGCCACCGGGCAGGACGCCGCCATGGCGGCACATTTCGAACGAATCGGCTTGGGCGGCAAGAAGTTCGATCCCATTGAGGACTTCTTCGACGACGTACCGGAGCCGGTGCGTCGGGACGTGCTGAGTCGGCCCGAACCGCGGCAGTCCGACACCCCGTTCGCCCAGCCCTGGCCGCTTGCCGGCTGGCCCGCGATACCCACCCGCGTTCTGCAGGGCAGCGACGACCGGTTCTTCCCGCTGGACTTCCAGCGCCGGGTGGTGCGCGACCGGCTTGGCTTGGACGTCGACTCGATGCCCGGTGGACACCTGATGGCGCTCAGCCGGCCGGGGGAACTCGCCGAGCGGCTGGAGGGCTACCGGAGCGCGGCGGGGCTGCTGCACAAGACCAAGGAGCAACCTGGAGCGTGATCGTCGCGGCGACAGCCTTTTTAATCCCGGCGCGGCGATCGCTATCGCCGTCCGGGCCCGGGCTCTAATGCTAATCAGCCGTGACTGACCGGACCTTCGCGCCTAGCAACTCGCGCGATCCGTGCCGGCCAGCGCCCCGACGCCCGCGTGGTCCCGATCTACCAGAACGCCAGCTTCGTGTTCACCGACACCGACGACGCGGCCAACCTGTTCGCGCTGCAGAAGTACGGGAACGTCTACAGCCGCATCGCCAATCCGCCGGTCGCGGCGTTCGAGGAATGCGTCGCGAGCCTGGAGGGCGTATCGGCGCGGTGGCTACGGCGAGCGGGCTGGCGGCACAGTTCGCGGTGTTCGCGGCGCTCACCGGGGCCGGCGACCCCATCGTGTCGGCCGGCAGCCTCTATGGCGGCGGTCGCCCGCGATGCCGGCCTGCCGCTGGTGGTCGACTCCACCGCGTCGCCGGCGAGCGCTTCATCAATTCTGTGCAGCTGGCCAGTCATCTGGCCAATATCGGTGACGCGCGCACGCTGGTGATCCATCCCGTCAGCACCACGCACCGCCAGCTCACCGACGATCAGCTGCGGGTGGGGCGGGAGTTGGTGCGGATCAGCGTGGGCCTGGAGGATGTCGAGACAACTACGAGCTGTACCTGGTCAATCCGACGATCACCGAGATCGACGGCACCCCGGTGTGCCCGTCCCTCGCCGACCTGCCGGTGGCGCCCGACATGGTGGACGTCTTCCGCCGCTACGACGACCTGCCCTCGGTGCTGGCCGACACCATTGCGGTGGGCGCGAAAACGCTCTGGCTCCAACTCGGGGTGTGGCACGAGGAATCGCCCGCAAGGCCGAGGAGGCCGGGCTGCAGGCGGTGATGGATCGCTGCCTGAAGATCGAGCACGCGCGCTTCCACGGCGGACTTCATCTGGGCGGATTCAACACCGGCGTCATCGACTCGCGGCGTCCCCGCTAGCGCCCGTTACGCGGGATTGATCGGCGTCACGTCGAACACCTGCCAGTGCCCGCCGTCCTTCTTCAGGGTGACGCGCAGGGCGAGCACCGCGTTGCTCGGCGGCTGGCCCGGGACATTCTGGGTGCCGTGCATGACCACGGCGACGCTGGCCGCATCCGGACCGAGCGCCTCGATGCCCGCCGAGACGGTGCTGGCCTGAGCCGAGACGTTCTTCTTGCTCAGATCCGCTGCGGTCTTGGTGAATTCGGCCTTGAACACGTCGGCCTGTGCCGGCGCCATCATCGCCGCCACCCGGTCGATCGACGAGGTGGGATCCTGCGGGGAGAACGTGGCGGTCGCCTCGGACACGCTGCTGGCCATCCGCACCACCGCGTCGCTGTCGCTGGTGAAGTTGCGGTCCGGCACCGTCCACCGGGTGTAGCCGACCAGCACCGCGGCGACGAGGGCCGCGGTGGCCAACACGACCACGGCGAGTCGCAGTCCCGGTCCGTCGTCGTCGGTGCCAACGGTCACCGAGTCGCGGCGCGCCAGGAAGAAGTTGACGGCCATGCCCTGGAGGATCAGCAGGCACAGCACCGAGCAGGCGGCCACCCACCACAACGGCCATGCCAGCGCGATACCGATGAAGACCAGCGCGGCGATCGCCGCGATCGGCGCCGCAAGATCGAAGACCCCGACCCGGAACGTGTTTCTCACCGGATGGGCTCCAACCGGGAGATGAGCAGCTTGCCGTCGACGTCAGAGACGTCCAGTCGCAGGTTCCAGTGCACCGTCTTCGGTTTGTTGTCACCGACGTTCTGGCTGACCGAGGTCGCGACGACCAGCACGGTGTCGGTTCGCGACGCGGACCCGGCCAGCTCCGGCTGCGGACCGGGTTGCGGCGTGGGCGTCGCATTTGCCGGAGCGGTGTGATGGAGGGATTCCAGAGCGACGGCATCGATCTGACCGGTGGTGCTGGACTGCAGCCTCTGCACCACCTGGCGATACGGCTCGACGGCGGAATCGAAGTCGGCGTTCAGCTGGCCGACGGTGCCGTCATGCAGTTTCTGCAGGCTGCTGTCGACGGTGTCCTTGTTCATGTTGACCAACACGGAGGTCCACTGGACGGCGGTCTGCATGACACGGGTCTGGTAGCTGCGCTGCTCCGTCTCGTTGCGGTGCGACGTCCAGATCACGGCGGCCAGCGCGATCGCGGCCACCGAAAGCACCCCCAGTACCACCGACGCGATCCCGTAGCCGGAGAAGACGCCACCGGACGCCGTGGGCTCCTCGGTGCTCTCGTCAGGCATGGCGCGAGGTTACCTCCACCGCCCGAACGGGCCCCCCGGGCCTGCTCCCGGACCCACCCAAAACTACGTGGAAGGATGGAAGGGTGCGTGTTGAATCGATCCGATCCGGCCTTGACCTCAGCTACGTCGACGACGACGCCCGTCCGCAGGACGATCTGTTCGGTCACGTCAACGGCCGCTGGCTGACCAGTTACGAGATCCCCGCCGACCGCGCCACCGACGGGGCCTTCCGCACGCTGTTCGACCGCGCCGAGGAGCAGGTCCGCGACCTGATCACCGAGGTGGCCGAGACGGATGCCGAACCGGGCACCGACCAGCAGCGCGTCGGTGATCTGTACGCCAGCTTCCTCGACGAGGAGGGGGTGGCACGCATCGGTGTGCAGCCGCTGCTCGACGAGCTCGCAACCATCGACGACGCCGCCGACCCGACCGCACTGGCCGCAGTGCTGGGCACGCTGCAACGCACCGGAGCCGGCGGCGGCACCGGGGTGTACGTCGACACCGACTCGAAGAACTCGACGCGCTACCTGTTGCACTTGTCGCAGTCCGGGCTCGGTTTGCCCGACGAGTCCTACTACCGCGACGAGCAGCACGCGGACATCCTGGCCGGCTACCCGAAGCACATCGCCGCCATGTTCGAGCTGGTGTACGGCGGCACCGCGGACGACCATGCCGACACCGCGGCGCGCATCGTCGCCCTGGAGACCAAGCTCGCCGCGGCGCACTGGGACGTGGTCAAGCGCCGCGACGCCGACTTGACCTACAACCTGCGCACGTTCGCCGAGTTGTCGCAGGAGGCGCCGGGCTTCGACTGGGCCGGCTGGGTGACCGCCCTCGGCACCTCCCCCGAGTCCGCCGCCGAACTGGTGGTGCGTCAGCCCGACTACCTGACCACGTTCGCCGCGCTCTGGGCGGGCGAGGACCTGGAGGACTGGAAGCGGTGGGCCCGGTGGCGACTCATCCATGCCCGCGCATTCCTGTTGACCGACGACCTCGTCGCGGAGGACTTCGACTTCTACGGCCGCACCCTGTCGGGCACCGAGCAGATCCGCGACCGGTGGAAGCGCGGGGTGTCCGTGGTGGAGAACCTGATGGGCGACGCGCTGGGCAAGCTCTACGTCGAACGGCATTTCCCGCCGGAGGCCAAGGCCCGGATGGACGTCCTGGTGGACAATCTGCGCGAGGCCTACCGCGTCAGCATCAACGACCTGGACTGGATGACGCCGGAGACGCGTGACCGCGCGCTGGTCAAGCTCAACAAGTTCACCGCCAAGATCGGCTACCCGAAGGAATGGCGGGACTATTCACAGCTGGTGATCGACCGCGACGACCTGTACGGCAACTACCGGCGCGGCTACGTTGTCGCCTACGATCGTGAGCTTGCCAAGCTCGGCGGCCCCGTCGATCGCGACGAGTGGTTCATGACACCGCAGACCGTGAACGCTTACTACAACCCCGGGATGAACGAAATCGTCTTTCCCGCAGCGATTCTGCAGCCGCCGTTCTTCGACGCCGAGGCCGACGACGCCGCCAACTACGGCGGGATCGGCGCGGTGATCGGCCACGAGATCGGCCACGGTTTCGACGATCAGGGTGCCAAGTACGACGGCGACGGCAATCTCGTCGACTGGTGGACCGACGCCGACCGCGCCGAGTTCGGTGCCCGCACAAAGGCGCTCATCGAGCAGTACGAGGCCTACACACCGAGAGGCCTCGACGGCGACCATCACGTGAACGGCGCATTCACCGTCGGTGAGAACATCGGCGACCTCGGCGGCCTGTCCATCGCCCTGCTCGCCTACCAGCTGTCACTGAACGGACCGGCGGGCTGGGGGCACCTCCCGCTTGCGGGGCAGAGCGAAGCGACCGGGGAATCAACCCAGTCGGCGCCGGTCATCGACGGCCTCACCGGCGTGCAGCGGGTGTTCTACGGCTGGGCTCAGGTGTGGCGCACCAAGTCCCGCGAGGCCGAAGCGATCCGTCGACTCGCGACCGACCCGCACTCGCCGCCGGAGTTCCGCACCAACGGCGTTATCCGCAACATCGACGCGTTCTACCACGCATTCGACGTCGCGGAATCCGACGAGCTGTATCTGGCCCCGCAGCAGCGGGTGCGGATCTGGAGCTAGGCCCGGCTAGATCTGCCAGTCCTGGGCGCCGTCGTTCTGGTTGTAGGTCCCGACCGAGTTCTTCACCACAATGGGGTCGCCGCTGCCGAAGTTGTCGTAGAACCACTTCGCGTTGGCAGGGCTGATGTTGATGCACCCGTGGCTGACGTTGCGCTTACCCTGGTCGCCGACCGACCAGGGTGCGCTGTGCACGAAGTTGCCGCTGTTGTCTATCCGGACGGCGAGCTGGACGTGCACCTTGTAGCCCTGCGCCGAAGTGTTCGGCACTCCGTACGTTGCGGAATCCATCACTATGTCGGGAAACTTCTCCAGAACGTAATAGGTGCCGTTGGGGGTGTCGTGACCGGACATGCCCATCGACACCGGGAAGGTCTGTTCCACCTTGCCGTTGCGGACGATGGTCATCTGGTGGGTGGCGTTGTCGGCCGTGGCGACCAGCGACTCACCGGTCCGGAAGCTCGACTTGGTGCCGGCCGCATCGATGTTGACGTTCGTGTTCGCCGGCCAGAAGTCCATCGGGCGCCACCGCAGCTGGGTGTCGCTCAGCCAGTAGAACTTGCCGGGGACCGGCGGGGTGGACGAGATGTGGACCGCCTGTTCGGCCATCGGCCGGTTGGCGATCGGCCGCGCGAAATTGATGTAGATCGGCTTGGCCACACCGACCATAGAACCGTTGCTCGGATTGAATGACGGCGGCACGAACGGCGGCTCACCGGTGAATGGTGTCGGATTCTGCCCCGCGGGCGTGCCCGGTGGAATCACGCCGGGAGCGGCTGGCGGCGGCGCGAACGGGTCCGCCGGCGGCGCGAACGCGGACGGATTGGCAGGCGGAGGCGGCGGAACCTCGGGTCCCGGCGGCAAGGGTTCGGCTGCGGGCAGCTCGGCCCGGGATGCGTCCAGCACAGATGGATCGCTCGGCGCCTGATCCGGGTCGGCCAGCGCGGGCGCGCTGCCGAGGGTCAGCCCGGCGACCAGCCCGGCGGTACTGAAAGCGGCGGCGAGTGCCCCCCTGGCCCATCGCGACATGTGCACACCTCCATAAATTCTGCATCCAGTGTCGCACAGCAGGGGGACCAGCTACCGCCGTGTGCGATCGGTGAGCCCCCGGTGACCGCCTCAACCACGGCGCTGAGCTGCTCGTTTAATCGTGGTCAGGTCAAGATCGTTACTTTTCGCGGGTTGCTGCGGAAACACCGAACAATCGACGGCTGGCGATGACAGGGATCAGCGCACCTGTGACCAGCACCGTCGACGCCGCGATCATGACCGCCAGACCCGCTTGGACGTAGAGCAGGCCGCCGACCAGTGAACCGGCCATGATGCCGACCTGGAAGGCCGCGACGTACAGGCCAGACGCGCCATCGGGATCGTCGGGCGCGGTACGCATCGCCATGGCCTGCAGCATCGGGGGCAGCGCGGTGGACGCCGCACCCCACAGCACGATCGCGGCGACTCCCACCAGCATCGTGAGCAGCCCCGGCATGGTGCCGAACGCCAGCGACGTCAACACGGCGAACGCGGCGGTCAAGGCCGCCAAACACGCCGCGACGGACGCCTTGGGCCGTCGGTCCAGCGGGCGTGCCATCACCCCCATCGCGATCAGGCCCGCGATGCCATAGGCCGCCAGCAGCCAGGCGAGATGCGGGCCGTGCACACCGACGACGTCGCGGATGATCACCACGATGAAGGTGTAGGAGATGAAGTGGCCGGTGACGCCGACGAGGGTGAGCACGCTCAGCGTGACCAGTCGGCCGTTGCGGTGGTGACGTTCATGGCGACGGACCGCGTCGATCTCGGTGACCGAAAGAACCATCGGCGGCAGGCCGAGCCAGGCGGCCGCGGTCACGGTGGCCGCGGCGACGGTGACCGCCACGACTGCGACGCGCCATCCCCACAGCTCGCTCATCGCGGCGGTCAGTGGATTGCCGACAACCAGCGCGAGGCTGGTCCCCACGTACACCGCAGTGGTGGCCCGAGCCGCGTAGTCGGCGGGCACCAGCCGGGCACCGATCGGCGCGATCACCGACCACATCAGTCCGTGGGTGATCGCACACAGCACCCGGCCGCCGGCCAGAACCGCGAAGTTCGGTGCCAGCGCGGAGACCAGTTGCGAGACAGTCAGGCACACCAGCGTCAGCATCAGCGTGCGGCGCCGCGGCCAGTAGGCGGTCATGCGCACCAGCGGAAGGGTTGTCACCGCCGCCACCAGTGCATAACTCGCCAGCAGGGTGCCCACCAGCGCCTCGCTGACATGCAGGTCGGTCGCGATGGCGGGCAGCGCGCCGACCGGCACGATCTCCGCGGTGACGTACACGAAGGCGGCCCCCGCCAGGACGGCCAACTGCACGGCGATGCGCCAAGTCCACGGTCGGGCACGAGGGGTGCGGGTTTGAACAGTCATAGCGAGGGCATGCCCGTCGAGTCTGGCGGCAAGCGGCAGCACCACCGTAACGGCTTGTCGCGCCGAAACCGCCGGACGCCGCCGCATAGAGTCGTACCAGTATCGCTGTTCGTGAGAATCGGAGGATTCACATGGTCGCCATTCCCGATGGCTACGCCGGCCTGCTGGAACGCCCGCTGTATGGGCACCTGGCCACCACCCGGCCCGACGGTGGGGTGCAGGTGAATCCGATGTGGTTCGACTGGGACGGCGAGCTGCTGAGGTTTACCCACACGACCAAGCGGCAGAAGTACCGCAATGTGAGGGCCAATCCGAGGGTGGCTATGTCGGTCAGCGATCCGGACAACCCGTACCGCTACCTGGAGGTCCGCGGCGTGGTCGAAGAGATCGTTCCCGACCCCAACGGCGACTTCTACATGCACCTCAATGAGCGCTACGACGGGCCGCTCACCGGGCGGCCGGCGGATGCCCCGGACCGGGTGATCTTCGTGGTCCGGCCGACGGCGTACAGCAAGCAGTAGGCGTCCAAATGATTGTTGCCTTCAGCGTCAGTCCGGGCGCGGGCGACGAGACCGGCGGTGTACGCGACGCGGTGGCGGAGGCGATTCGCGTGGTCCGCGCCTCCGGTCTGCCAAACGAGACCAATGCGATGTTCACCAACATCGAGGGCGAGTGGGACGAAGTGATGGCGGTCGTCAAACAGGCCGTAGAAGCCGTCGCGGCCGTGTCGCCACGAGTCAGCCTGGTCTTGAAAGCCGACATCCGTCCGGGCTACGCCGGCCAGCTCACTGCCAAGGTCGAGCGCCTGGAAAGAGCGCTCGGCGACTGACCGCCGTCAGGACCGCACCAGTCGCGCGATGGCGGCGGACGCCTCGGCGAGCTTCGCATCGGCCTCGTCGCCGCCCTCGGCGACCGCCTGGCTCACGCAATGCCCGAGGTGCTCGTCGAGTAGGCCCAGCGCGACCGACTGCAGGGCACTGTTGATGGCGCTGATCTGGGTGAGGATGTCGATGCAGTACTTGTCGTCCTCGATCATCTTCGCCACGCCCCGAACCTGGCCCTCGATGCGGCGCAGCCGTTTGGCGTAGTTCTCCTTGTCGGCCGTGTAGCCATGTGCCGCGGTCATTTACCCTCCCAGCATCTGCTTCATCTGAACGATCTCGGCCTGTTGCGTGGTGACGATGTTCTGGGCCAGGCCCTTGGCGTCCACGCTGTCGCCGTTGGCGATCTCGGCCTTCGCCATCTCGATTGCTCCCTGGTGATGGGCGATCATGGACTGCAGCCATAGTGTGTCGAATTCAGCGCCTTTGAGCGACGCGAGCTTGTCCATGGTGGGCTGGTCGACCATGCCGGTCATCGCCATACCGCCATGCCCGCCGTGTCCGGTGTCGGTGTCGGGGTTCTCTTTCCACTGCACGAGGAAGACGTCGAGGGTCCGGATCTCGGGTTCCTGGGCTGCCTTGATCTTGTTGGCCAGTTGGATCACCTGCGGGTTGGTGGAGCGACCGGTGACCATCGTCGCCATGTCGATGGCTTGCTGGTGATGCGGAATCATGCCCTGGGCGAAGGCGACATCGTCGGCGTTGTGGCCGGCGGGCTGGTCGGTGGCACTCGTGGTCGGGCTGCCGGCGTGCTCGGTGTGGTCGGCCGATTTCTGGCTGGAACAGGAGGACAGGACGACCGCGGCGGCCAGCGCCGCGACGACAGCTGACACGCGAGTCGTGAGAGACGTCATGAAACCACCGTACCGGAGATACCCCACCGGGGTATGCAAAACGGTTTTGCCGGTCAGATTCGCGAAGGCATACTTGTGCAATGCCTTCACAGCCCGACATCAAGCCCCGCAGTCGCGACGTTACCGATGGCCTGGAGAAGGCCGCTGCCCGCGGGATGCTGCGCGCGGTAGGGATGGGCGACGAGGACTTCACCAAGTCGCAGATCGGCGTCGGGTCGTCGTGGAACGAGATCACGCCGTGCAACCTGTCGCTGGACCGCCTCGCGAAGGCGGTCAAGCAAGGCGTCTTCCAGGCCGGCGGGTTCCCGATGGAGTTCGGCACGATCTCGGTGTCCGACGGCATCTCCATGGGCCATGAGGGCATGCACTTCTCGCTGGTGTCACGCGAGGTGATCGCGGACAGCGTGGAGACCGTCATGATGGCCGAGCGCCTCGACGGTTCGGTGCTGCTGGCCGGCTGCGACAAGTCGCTGCCGGGGATGCTGATGGCCGCGGCCCGGCTGGACCTGGCGAGCGTGTTCCTCTATGCCGGGTCGATCCTGCCGGGCAGGGCCAAGCTGTCGGACGGCACCGAGCGGGATGTGACGATCATCGACGCGTTCGAGGCGGTCGGGGCTTGTGCCCGCGGGCTGATGCCGCGCGAGGACGTTGATGCCATCGAGCGGGCGATCTGTCCCGGCGAGGGAGCCTGCGGCGGTATGTACACCGCCAACACCATGGCAAGCGCGGCCGAGGCGCTCGGGATGTCGCTGCCCGGGAGTGCGGCGCCGCCGGCGACCGACCGCCGCCGCGACGGATTCGCCCGCCGCAGTGGCGAGGCCGTCGTCGAACTGCTGCGTCGGGGGATCACCGCGCGCGACATCATGACCAAGGAGGCGTTCGAGAACGCCATCGCGGTGGTGATGGCGTTCGGCGGCTCGACCAATGCGGTCCTGCATCTGCTGGCCATCGCGCACGAAGCCAACGTGAAGCTGACGCTCGAGGATTTCACCCGCGTCGGATCGAAGGTACCGCATCTGGCCAACGTCAAACCGTTTGGGCAGCATGTGATGTTCGACGTGGACCGCATCGGCGGCGTGCCCGTGATAATGAAGGCACTGTTGGACGCCGGCCTGATGAATGGCGACTGCCTGACCGTGACCGGCCAGACCATGGCCGAGAACCTGGCCCACATCGCCCCGCCGGATCCCGACGGCAAGGTGCTGCGCGCGCTGGACAACCCGATCCACCCGACCGGCGGCATCACCATCCTCGGCGGGTCGCTGGCACCCGAAGGCGCCGTGGTCAAGTCGGCGGGCTTCGACTCCGATGTGTTCGAAGGCACCGCAAGGGTTTTCGATGGCGAGCGGGCCGCGATGGACGCGCTGGAGGACGGCACGATCAGCGCGGGTGACGTCGTGGTGATCCGCTACGAGGGCCCCAAGGGCGGCCCCGGTATGCGCGAGATGCTGGCGATCACCGGCGCCATCAAGGGTGCTGGCCTCGGCAAGGACGTCCTGCTGCTGACCGACGGGCGGTTCTCCGGCGGTACCACCGGACTGTGCGTCGGCCATGTCGCACCCGAAGCCCTCGACGCCGGACCTATCGCCTTTGTCGCCGACGGCGACCGCATCCGGCTGGACGTCGGCAACGCCACGCTGGACGTGCTCGCTGACCCAGCTGAATTCGCCGCGCGCCGTGAGGGATTCAGCCCGCCGCCGCCGCGCTATACGACGGGCGTGCTCGCCAAGTACCGGAAGCTGGTCGGCTCGGCCGCTACCGGGGCGGTCTGCGGCTAGCGAGGGCGAGCCGCTCGATCCACCGCAGCGCGATAGCGCACACGGCCAGATACGGCGGCGCAGGCCCAGCTGCGGCCGGGGTCGAACTCGGTGATGGTGAACGGCCGCGGTATGGCCACCGGCGTCCCCATCTTCCCCCTCGACCTGGCGCCAGTTCCCCACGCCCATCCAGCTCGGCCCGCTGGACCGAGGGCCCCATTTCGGCCAGGCATTGGGATCGACGAGGACGCCCACGCCGCCGCGGGCGGTGCCGCGATGAACCGGTCGACACTCAACATCCCGCCCACGCTACCGAGGGGTCATCCGTCGTCGGATTCTTCCCGGAGGAGTTCGTCGGGGTGGTGGGCGTGGTTGAGGTGGCCGTTCCAGGCGAGGCGGCCGGTGTTGGTGATGGTGGTGGTGATGTGGTTGGTGGTGGCGAGTT
>JAOPWF010000281.1 GCA_025965815.1 Mycobacterium sp. | reverse complement strand
CACCAGTGCAAGCGCCAGCGTGCGTCCGATCGCGCCAAAGTCCACGCCCTGACCCGGCACCACGTTCATTCCGCCCAGCAAGTCGGCGAAGGTGTTGTCGCCGCGGGCGCGGGCGGCCGTGATGGCCTGTTCCTTGGTGAGCCCGGCCGGCAGTTGACGCCCGATCACGCCGTTGAACAGCAGATCGGTGGCGTGGCCGAGGATCCGCGGACCGATTACCCCGATCGCGATTCCGCCCACCGCCAGCGCGATGACCGCCGCCGTCAGGCCGCGTTGGGGGGTCAGCCGTTTGACCAGTCGTATCGCCGAGCCGCGGAAGTTCCGGGACCGTGCGGTCGACGGCTCCATCCCGCGCATCAATCCGCCCCGCATCGGACCCGTCACTGCTGGCCCCCGACTCCGGCGCCTGCGGCTGGATGTCGCCGGCCCGGCGGCTCCGTCGACTGCGAGTCGGCGAATTCGGCGTAGGTGGGGCATTCGGCGAGCAGCGACTCGTGTGTGCCGATCCCGACGACCTTGCCGTCGTCCAGCACGATCACCTGATCGGCCTGCAGCACCGTGGAGATGCGCTGCGCGACGATGATCACCGTCGAATCAGCCGACACCTCCTGCAGCATGGCGCGCACCCGGGCGTCGGTGTGGATGTCGAGCGCCGAGAACGCATCGTCGAAAAGATAAATGGTGGGCCTGCGAATGACCGCGCGGGCGATCGCGAGGCGCTGCCGCTGGCCGCCGGAGAAGTTGATACCGCCCTGGGCGACCGGCATCTCGAGCCCGGCCGAATCGTGCCGACCGTGCGCGCGGACGAATCCTTCGGCCGCCGCGACGCGCAGCGCCTCCCACATCTCATCGTCGCTTGCGTCTGCCTTGCCGTAGCGCAGATTCTCGGCCACCGTTCCGGAGAACAGGTAGCCGCGCTGCGGCACCAGCCCGATGCCCGACCACAGCTCTTCGATGTTGTAGTCGCGTACGTCGACACCGTCGACCCGCACCACCCCGTCGGTCACGTCATAGAGCCGGCAGATCAGCGACACCAGAGTGGACTTGCCCGAACCGGTGGAGCCGACGATCGCGGTGGTGGTGCCAGGTTGCGCGGTGAACGAGATATCTTGCAGCACTGGACGGTCGGCGCCTGGGTAACAGAACGTCGCGCCATCGAGGCGCACCACGCCGTGGGCGTCCGCCGACGGCCGTTGTGGATCCTCGGGGCTGGTAATCGCGCTCTTTGTCGACAGCACCTCGGTGATCCGCTCGGCGCACACCGACGCGCGCGGCAGCAGGATCAGGATCAGCGTCGCCATCAGCACGGCCATCAGGATCTGCATGAAGTACGACAGAAAGGCGATCAGCGAGCCGACCTGCATCTGCCCGGCATCGATGCGCATGCCCCCGAACCAGATCAAGGCGACGCTGGACAGGTTGATCGTCAGCGTCGTCACCGGCAGCATCAGCGCCTGCCATTTGCCCGCGAGCAGGGCGGTGTTCGAAACCGCGACATTGGCTTCGGCGAACCGATCCCGTTCGAACGGCTCGCGGGCGAACGCCCGGATCACCCGGATGCCGGACAGCTGTTCCCGCATGACGCGGTTGATGCTGTCGATCAGCCGCTGCATACTGCGGAAGATCGGCAGCATGCGCGACACGATCCAGTAGTTGCCGATGGCCAGCACCGGGACGCTGACCAGCAGCAACCAGGACAATCCCGCGTCCTGATGCAGCGCCATGAATATGCCGCCGATGCACATGATCGGCGCGGTGATCAGCATGGTGCAGGTCAGCTGCACGAGGATCTGGATCTGCTGCACGTCGTTGGTGGTCCGGGTCAGCAGGGACGGCGCCCCGAACTTCGCGGTCTCCTCGGCGGAGAAGCCGATGACGTGGTGGAAGACCGCCGAGCGGACGTCGCGGCCGAACCCCATGCCGGTGCGTGAGCCGAAGTAGACCGCGCCGACCGCGCAGACCACCTGCAGCGCGGTCACCGCGAGCATGATGCCGCCGAGTTCGACGATGGTCCCGGTGTCACCCTTGGCGACGCCGTCGTCGATGATCGCGGCGTTGACGGACGGCAGGTACAGCGAAGCCAGGGTGCTGATCAGCTGGAACACCGCGACAACCGTGAGCAGCCGTCGGTACGGCCGCACGTACTGTCGCAGCAGTGCCAGGAGCATCTGGCTACTGTCGCATACCTCCCCGACACCTTCCGTGGCATCCCCGCGTCCGGTTAAACCCGTGTCGGGCGTCAAAAGTCCAGGTCAGTCGGCATGTCGGTGGTTGGGTGGAAGAGCTGCCGCTACAGTGCATTCTGTGACCCGCAGCAGGTGCCCGATCCGGTGAGACGTAACGCGAAGGTGGTGGCCGTTCTCGCCGCGGCCTTGATCCCGATGTTCGCCGCCTGCTCGGGTTCCCAGCCCAGCCAGCCAGGGTCTTCGCAGTCGTCGGCACCGGCCAGTCCGAACGCCGCCCACGGCCCCTTCTTCCCGGAATGCGGTGGGGTCACTGACCAGACCGTGGGCCAACAGACCCGCGTCACCGGCCTGGTGAACACCGCCAAGAATTCGGTGGGCTGCCAGTGGTTGGCCGGCGGCGGCATTCTGGGCCCGCACTTCTCCTTCACCTGGTACCGCGGTAGCCCCATCGGCCGGGAACGCAAGACCGAGGAGCTGTCCCGGGCCAGTGTGGACGACATCAATATCGAGGGCCACGGCGGTTTCATCGCCACCGGCACCGACCCGACGCTGGGCAACAACCTGTGCGAGATCGCGATCCAGTTCCAGGACGACTTCATCGAGTGGTCGGTCAGCTTCAACCAGCAGCCGTTCCCCGATCCTTGTGCCGTGGCCAAGGAGTTGACCCGTCAGTCGATTGTGAATTCCAAATGAGCGCCGCACTGAACCGGCCACGTGCTCGACGGGCTCTCGCCGGGCTTGTCGCCGTGCTGGCCGTGCTGACGATGTCGGTCGGCTGCTCGCGCACGGTGGACGGCACCGCGACGAAATCCGGGTCGGGCGGCGGTCCCAGCAATAACAATTCCCAGCAGCAGTACCCGAACCTGCTCAAGGAGTGCGATGTGCTCACATCGGACATCCTCGCCAAGACCGTCGG
>JAOPWF010000260.1 GCA_025965815.1 Mycobacterium sp. | reverse complement strand
AAGGTTGCCGAGCGGCTCGCGCACCGCGGGTGCAACACCCGCAAGGGCGCGGTCAAGGTGGTCATCGCCTGGCCGGCCCATCTGTACGTGGTCGAACCCGCGCCGCTGATCACCGTTGCCGGTCGGCTGGAGCGCAAGGGGGGCCGCGAGATGGTGGCCCGTTGTCCGACCAAGAAGGACGCCCAAGAGGCGGCGGATTGGCTGGTCGACCGGTTCTCCCGACTGGTGCCAGGGCTGCCGGTGACCGCGAACATCGAGCCGGGCGGCGGCCAGTTCCTCGTCATCCTGGCCACCGGCCGCCGCTGACCTTTCGTCACACCGGCGTCGGCCGGCGCACCACCGCCTCTACGACAGGAAAGCTGACTGCCCGGAGCACGTTCTCGTCCGGCATCCCGGCACAGGTGGACCACGTGCACTCGCGCGGACTCGAACGTGTCAGGAACAAGGTGACTCGGCTGAACGGCACGGGACCGCACCGTTCGGCGGCTGAACGTGTGCACTGAACTGGCTACAGTCAGGTGGTGCTTCCCGCTCCGCCATCGTCGGCGGACGCCGATGCGCACGACAACTCCGTCCCGGACCCCGACGGTTGCCGCCTTCCGGTCATCCCGAAGGAGTTCCATGAGCGTGCGTCTGCGCTTCTTTCCTGTTCCGATCACCCCGTTGTCGTCGGCCGACACGGCAACTGCCTTCGTCGGCGAAGTACGGCCACGCATTTCCCTCGCCCGGTGCGCCACCTGCGCGACCTGGTCTGGCCCGTCTGCCCTACCGGCGGTGAACCTGTGACCGCAGTGACTGCTTCCGAGCCTTCGACAGCAATGCACGTCACGACCGCGATGGTGCTGATCACGTTGCTCGCGTTGTTCCGGGCCGCCGAAACCACGGCGGCGGTGGCCTTGTCCGCCAGCAGCGGCGCCATACTGCTGCGACAAATCCGCTGAACAGTACCGGCGGCGAACAGGGCGGCTAACCGTCGCCCTGGTGCGGGTCTGCGGAGCGAGCGGCCGCGTCGGCGGCCATCCTCCGGCGCAGGGTGGCCAGAGCTCGATGCTGCGTGACCCGCACGGCGCCGGCGCTGGGCATGTCGAGCGCTTCCGCGGTCTCCTGCGCGGAGTAGCCCAAGATCACCCGCATAGCGAGAATCTCCTGGTGCAGCGGCGGAAGTGTCGCCAACAGGGCGGACAGGCTCAGGCGCCCTTCGATCTCGGCGTAGCCCGGATCGCGACCGCCCCGGTCCTGCTCGCCGAGGTCCGCGACGGAGTCGGTGCGGTCCCTGGTCTGCCCCCGGTAGACGTCGACGACCTTGTGCCGGGCAATACCGAAGACGAAGGGGAGGAACCTGTCCGGTGGCAGACGATAGCCTGGCAACGCCGCCAGGACAGCGAGCAGGATGTCCTGGGCGCAGTCGTCGGTTCCGGCGCCGCCGTGACCGCGGCCGCCGAGGCGGCTCAGGCAGTACCGGAACACCAGCGGGCGCAGGTAGGCCAGCAGAGTCTGGGTCGCGGCCGGGTCGCCCCTGACCGCCGCGGCGAGGATCTTGGCCTCCGGCTGGGCGAAACGATAGTCCTTCGGCTGTGGCTCAGGGGCGGTCACGGCGTCCCGGTCGTCCTGGGCGGGGGAGCGGTCGGCTGCGCAGCTTCCGGTACCGCGTTCGGTCATCGCCTGGCTCCACGTCGTTGACGCGCGTGGATTTCGCCACCGGGGTCCGGGGTGACGAGTTCTGCGGAGCCAGTGAACTGTAGGCGCCTGCGTGCCGCGGCGTCTACGACCGTCCGGTGTCACCTGAGCGTCAGCGGCGTGACCTGAGGCACCTGCCCGGCCGAGGTGACTTGGGGACGCCGGCAGTTGCCGAGTCGTGCCGAAATTTTCCCCGCCGGTGAAGTTGTGACCGCACGGGTCAGCCGGCCGTGGGACCATGGGACTGCTCGGAAGGGGGCAGTAGTGACCCGCGAAAGTACCGAGCCGGACGAACTCCTGGGCGTCAGGGCCGACGCCGTGGCGCGTGAACGGATTCTGAGTGCGACGTTCCTCGAACTCGCCGACACGTTCGTGTCGGACTTCGACATCATCGACTACCTGACCACTGTGGCCGAGCGCAGTGTCGAACTGCTCGACATCAACGCCACCGGCATCATGCTCGCCGACCGCCACGGCGAACCCCGCGAAGCGGCAGCGTCCAACGAGGACACTCGCCTGACCGGGCTGCTCTCGGCGGACACCGGCGAAGGACCATGGTGGGACTGCTTCCGCACCGGGGCCGCCACCACGAACTTCGACCTCACCGGCGCGGTCGACCGCTGGCCGCAGCTGACACCGCGCGCGCTCGCGTTGGGCCATACGCTGGTCACCACTGTGGCGCTGACACTGCGCGACCAGCTCATCGGCGCGCTCACCTGCTTCCACACCGTCGCCCTCGACAGTGCGGCGCTACGTCTGGTGCAGGCGCTGGGAAACGCCGCCACCATCGCGATCCTGCAGCAGCGCACCCTGGTCGAACACCGGCTGCTGAGCACGCAGTTGCAGACCGCGCTCGACCACCGGGTAATCATCGAACAAGCCAAGGGTTTCGTCGCGGCGCGCTACCGGCTCAGCACCGACCAGGCGTTCCACTACCTGCGCCGCACCGCTCGCAGTAACGACCAGACCATCAGCGAACTCGCCCGCAGTGTCCTGGCCGACGAGCCTGAAACACTGCCCTCGAGCCAAAATCCCGCTGTCCCGATCCCTGTGCCACACCCGAAACCTCGCATACCGCCACCGGGTTCGCCGACGCTTTGACAGCGTCGCCGGCGCGAGGTCGAGAAGACGCCGGATACCCGTGTGGTCCTGTCACACCCGCGACGACCCGGCTACGCTGGCCACGCAGCGCGCCCCGGACCCTGGCGACAGCCCCGCTGACCAATGAGTCGATCGGACGACGCTCGTGGCACCCTCATCGAATCATCAAACTTTGCGCGATCCCTACCCGGTGGGATGGGTTCTCACTTACCGGAACCGGCAGCCGTCCAAGGGCCCCTTCGATCGGCTGCGAGTCGGCGTCGTGAGAGGAAAACCCACCTGGGACAGCGGAAGCGGCATGGACTCGGTTCCGCTGTCGCGGCCTGGTGAGCCCGCGAATGCTTCGGTGGTGTGGGTTCCAGAGAGAGACATCGTCGGCATCGAGCCCCGATGGCCATCGCGGGTGTCCGAAGTTGACTGAGAACTCCGGGCATCAGGAACTCAAAGCCGCGCTGGCGAAGCAGGCGCTGGACGCGCAGTCGGCGGGCTATCCGATCGGCTGCTATGTGCGCTACCGCAGTCGCTCGCATCGGAATTCCCCCGGTCGGAGAAGCTCGGTGCCGACATGGACTGAACTCACCGGCACCGTCACCGGACGAAGCCTGCTCGACCTCCACACCAGCACGACCTGGGT
>JAOPWF010000257.1 GCA_025965815.1 Mycobacterium sp. | reverse complement strand
CGGGTGACCGGCACCCCCAACCTCGACACCACCGCGTCCGCTCCGTACACGATCGCCCCCCGTGGCACCGGCTCGCGCGCAGCGGCGCCGACGACGACCAGTGCGGGATGGCCGATGGGGAAGTCGTCCGGTCGGCGCGTCACCGCCACCGCGGAGTGACCCGCGTCGAGTACCCGCCGGGTGAGCAGCCTGCCGGTCTGGCCGTTGGCCCCGAAGATGACGATGTTCATCACGCCTCCAAAGTAGTCACTTGATACGATTATCACTCTAACTGACAATCATGGGTGATGCTAGTGTCCGATGCGTGAGTGATCCGGGCATCGCCAAGCTGGCCGAGCGGATCCCGTTCCTGTTGTCCCAGCTCGGCGCCTACCTGGCCGACGACTTTCATCGCCGGCTGGCCCCGTTGGGCGTCGACCCGCGGACCTACGCGGTGCTGCTCGCGCTGGCCGCCACCGACGGTCAATCGCAGCGCGAGCTGTCCGGCCAGCTGGGCATCCATCGGAACGTGATGGTTACGGTGGTCGACACCCT
This sequence comes from Mycobacterium sp., assembly GCA_025965815.1. GTDB lineage: Bacteria > Actinomycetota > Actinomycetes > Mycobacteriales > Mycobacteriaceae > Mycobacterium. The sequence goes on along the minus strand of JAOPWF010000257.1, from coordinate 9,210 downwards.
GGAACGCCAGGGCCTGGTGCAGCGTCGTCCGCACCCGCAGGACCGGCGGGCGTTCGCGGTGACGCTGACCGACAGGGCGCGCTCGCTGCTGCCGGCACTCGAAGAGCAGGGCCGCGGGCTCGAGGACGAGATCACCGCACCACTGAGTGCGGCCGAACGCGCCGCGCTGCTCGACGAACTGCAGCGGATATCGGCCGCGCTGGGCCTGATCCCGGGCGTGCACCCCGGGCTCACCTGAGCGGGCCACAACTAGGATTGACCCATGACCGCTGCCGCCACCACCTCCGGGGCCGAGTTGCTCGACTATGACGAGGTCGCCGCCCGCTACGATCCTGTGCTCGGACTGGAGGTGCATGTCGAGCTCTCGACTCTCACCAAGATGTTCTGCGGCTGCGCCACCGAATTCGGCGCCGAACCCAACACGCAGGTGTGCCCCGTGTGCCTGGGGCTGCCCGGATCGCTGCCTGTGCTCAACGCCGCCGCCGTGGAGTCGGCGATCCGGATCGGGTTGGCGCTGAACTGCGAGATCGCGCCGTGGAGCCGGTTCGCGCGGAAGAACTACTTCTATCCCGACCAGCCGAAGAACTACCAGATCTCGCAGTACGACGAGCCGATCACCACCAACGGCTACCTCGACGTACCGCTCGACGACGGCACTACCTGGCGGGTGGAGATCGAGCGCGCGCACATGGAGGAGGACACCGGCAAGCTCACGCACCTCGGTAACGAGACCGGTCGTATCGAAGGCGCAACGACCTCGCTGCTGGATTACAACCGGGCCGGCGTGCCGCTGATCGAGATCGTCACCAAGACCATCGAGGGAACCGGCGAACGGGCGCCGGAGATCGCCCGTGCCTACGTGACCGCACTACGAGACCTGTTGCGCGCCTTGGGTGTTTCCGATGTGCGGATGGACCAGGGCTCGATGCGATGCGACGTCAACGTCTCGCTCAAGCCGAAGGGGGTCAAGGAGTTCGGCACCCGCACCGAGACGAAGAACATCAACTCGCTCAAGAGCGTCGAGGTGGCGGTCCGCTACGAGATGCGCCGCCAGGCAGCGATTCTCGAGTCCGGTGGCCGAATCATTCAGGAGACCCGGCACTTCCACGAGGACGGCTACACCAGTCCCGGGCGCACCAAGGAAACCGCGGAGGACTACCGGTATTTCCCCGAACCCGATCTCGAGCCGGTGGCGCCCACCGACGAGACCGTGGAGCGGCTGCAGGCCACGATCCCCGAGCTGCCATGGTTGTCGCGCAAACGGATTCAGCAGGACTGGGGTATTTCCGACGAGGTGATGCGCGATCTCGTCAACAACGGCGCGATCGATCTGGTCGCGGCCACCGTCGCCGAGGGGGCGTCCAGCGAGGCCGCCCGCGCCTGGTGGGGAAACTTTCTGGTGCAGAAGGCCAACGAGGCCGGAGTCGAACTCGACGCGCTGACGATCACGCCCGCCCAGGTTGCGGCCGTGGTGGCACTGGTCGACGAGGGCAAGCTGTCGAACAAGCTGGCACGACAGGTCATCGAGGGTGTGCTGGCCGGTGAGGGCGAACCCGAGCGGGTGATGACCGACCGCGGGCTGGCGCTGGTACGCGACGACTCGCTGATGCAGGCCGCGGTGGACGAAGCGCTGGCGGCCAATCCCGATGTTGCGCAGAAGATTCGCGACGGCAAGGTAGCTGCTGCGGGCGCGATCGTCGGCGCGGTGATGAAGGCCACCCGCGGCCAGGCTGACGCCGCGCGGGTACGCGAGCTGGTGCTGGCCGCCTGCACCTAGCGTGCGTGGTTGCCGGCCAGTAGCGCCATGGCGACGGTCGCGAACTGCTGCAACTTGTCGCGTGGGTAGCTCTGCGGATCGCTGACCGCGAGTCGTCCGAGCATCTCGGCGAAGGACAGCATCGTGTGGGCGAGCAGTGCCGGATCCAGGCCACCCAGTTGCGGCTGCAACGCGATCCCGGCGTTGGCCAGTTTCTCGGCCTGCGCCAGGACCGACGCGCGCGCCAGGCGCAGTGCGTCCCGGTACTCGCCGGGGGCGCTGTCCGGAACGGTCAGGATCAGCCGCCAGCGGGTGGGGTTCTCCAGCACCACCGCGACGAAGGCCGAGACGGTGGCCGCATAGGCGCCGGTCGGTCCCAGCACCGTGAGATCGTCGGGCATGGCGGCGTGCACCTGCGCCAGGCCGCGTTCGTGCTCGCGGCGCAACAGCGCGGCGACCAGCTCGGTGCGTGTTCGAAATGCCGTGTACAGCACCGGCTTACCCACACCGGCGGCCTTGGCGACCCCCTCCATGCTCAGCTCGTGCAGCTGGCAGTTGGACAGCACGTCCAGTGCCGCGTCGAGTAACTGCTCACGACGCTCGTCGCGCGGTAAGCGCGGCGCGTACTTGCGTCGTGGCCGGTCCTGCGGTGTCACGGCGACCTCCTCGCGAGCAATATTACGCCACCGTTGTATTTGTGGTGACGAATTGCTACGGTTGCGTTGTATTCAGCGTGACGGAAGGTAGGAACCATGCCCGAGCAGGTGAAACCAATTCGCCGTGACGACTACGGGTTCTTCGGTCCCGGCTCGCCGAGCTGGCAGGTGTGGACCTCGCCCACGGCGCTGATCGGCTTTCAGCGTGCCGTCGTGCTGGAACACTTCAACCCTTATCTCGCGGCGGCGGTCGCCGACAGCGCTGGGATCTACCGCGACCCGTCCGGGCGGCTGGATCGCACCCTGGCCTACTTCCTCCCTCACCGTGGCGGTGGCCGACGGGCGCACCGCCGTCGAGGCGTCCGAGGTGCTGATGCGGGTGCACGCGAAGGCCAACGGCGTCGAGCCCATCACCGGTTCGCGCTACAGCGCCAACAATCCGGCGGCGCAGTTGTGGATCCACGTCACCGGGTGGCATTCGGTGCTCAAGTGCTACGAGCGCTACGGGCCTGGCCCGCTGTCGGCCGCCGAGGAGTCGCGGTTCTGGGCCGAGGCGCGGATCGCCGCGGAATTGCAGACCTGCAGGCCCTCCGACGTGCCCGCGTCGCGTGACGAGGTCCGCCAGTACTTCGCCGACGTCCGGGACCGGCTGTGCACCTCCGAACACGCCGACAAGGCGATGCGCTACCTGCTGTGGACGCCATGCGGCCGCGGTGGACGCCGCGGTGGTCCCCGCCGCCCGCACGCTGGTGCGCGGGCTTACGGCCGCGAACTCGCGCGGGCTGGTCACGATGGCACACCGGCTGGTGCCGCAGACCGCCGAGGTGCTCGCCGAGCATCTGGGCGCCGGGCCACCGGCGCTGCGGCGGACGGTCACGCCGGCCGAGGCTCGCGAGGGACTGGCCGTGCAGGCCTAGCCAGCGCCGAGGCGTTCGCGGCGAAACATAAGCCGTTGCGGCCATCACCGGCGTGTCGTCTCAGCGGTGTAAGTGTCGGCGCCTGAGCCCGCTCATGGCCCGCCGTACCGCTCGGTCTTGATCCGCGCCGGATCGTGGCCGAGCTGCACCATGAGCGACGCGGCGGTCTCGACGAAACCCGTTGCGCCGCAGATGTAGACGGTCGGTTGAGCGGACGCGTCGATGGTCAGCGACTCGATGACGGAACGGTCGATCCGGCCCGCCGGCCGAGCCCACCCCGCCGGCGCCCGGCCGGTGTAGACCCAGTCCACGGTGAAGTGGCCGTCCACCAGCGCGGCAAGCTCGTCGGCGTAGTAGGCGTGCTGCGGTGAGCGCACCGAGTACAGCAGCCGCATCGGCGCCGAACTACCGGTGTCGCTGTGCGCTCGCACCATCGCCATCAGCGGCACCACGCCGGATCCGCCCGCCACCAGCTGCACGGGCTCGGTCTGCGTGGGCCGCCACACGAAATAGCCGCCCAGTGGCCCCTTGACCTCGAACTGATCCCCGGCTGCCACGTCGTCCACCAGGTACGGCGACACCTCCCCGTCCGGCAGCCTGTCGACCGCGAGCTCGACCTCGGCCGTTTCGCCGTAGGAGGCCAGCGAGTAGGAGCGCACCGCCTGGTAGCCGTCCTCGGCGGTCAGCCGCAGGTCCAGATGCTGGCCGGGCAGGCTGCCTGGCCACTCCGGAACCACGAGGGTGAGTACCCGCCCGTTGGGAATCGCCATCTCGGCCGCCCGCACCGTCGCGGTGTGCCATCCGCGAGGCCGGGGGTCGCCGCGCACCGGCGGACCGCTTACCAGTACCGCTGCTCTTTCCACGGGTCGCCGTAGGTGTGGTAGCCGTTCTGTTCCCAGAAGCCGGGATCGTCGTTGTCGTGCATCACGATGCCCCGCACCCACTTGGCGCTCTTCCAGAAGTACAGGTGCGGCACCAGCAGCCGCGCGGGGCCGCCGTGTTCGGGATCCAGCGGGTCGCCGTCGAACTCGAACGCGATCCACGCCCGCCCGTCGAGTAGATCCTCCAGCGGCACGTTCGTGGTGTAGCCGCCGTAGGAGTGGATCATCGTGTAGTCGTAGCTGGTCTCGACGTCGGCGAACAGGGTGTCCAGCGCCACCCCCCGCCAGGTGGTGCCCAGTTTCGACCAGCGGGTGACGCAGTGGATGTCGGTGTGCACGTCCTCGGTCGGCAACGCCAGCAGGTCCGCCCAGCCCCACTCGTGCCGGGCGCCGGTTTCGTCGGCGATGACGAACTGCCAGTGCGAGCTGCTTATCTCCGGGGTGGGGCCCGCCGACAGCACCGGAAAATCGGTGGTGAGGTATTGGCCGGGGGGCAGATCGGGCTCGGATTCACGCCTGCGCGAACCGAATCCACGGGAGATTACCGCCATGTTGACACCTTTCGACAACCCATGATGCGTCCGGGCGGGCGCTCCGCAGGACAACCACGCTCAGGTGTTGTCGGCGTTGCTGCGCGGGAATCCGCCGCCCTGCGGGAACAGCGGGAAGACGACGTCGTCGAGCTTCTCGGCGTCACCGGAGGTCTTGTTCACCGTCGCGCCCCAGACGTTGCCGTCCGGCGACAACTGCAGCGCCCAGGCGTGTCCGTGCTGGTCCTGGCGGATCACCTCGGGCTGGCCGGTGACGGCGCCGGTGTCCGGCGCCAACCGGACCGCGACCGTCTGCTTGGTGTCGACGAGGTTGACCAGAACGGTGCCGTCAAGAGCGGCGCAGCCCGCCACGCCGGGGCGATCCGGCCACGTCCACACCGTCGACGTCTTGGAGTCCGGCGCGATGCGCTGCAGGCGGTCGGCGGTCGGGGTGCGGTCGGTGATGTACAGCGACCCGTCCGACCGATCGATGCACATTCCGCCGCCGGCCCCCATGCCAGTCAGGGCGGTGGTCTGCGGCGCCTGGTCCACCGTCGTGGGCTGTTCGATCCGCAGCACCTTGCCCGCCAGCGAACCCGGATCGCTGGCCTGCGCCGGATTGCCGGCGTCACCGGTCAGCACCACCAGGGTGGTAGGGCTGGTGAAGATCAACGCCCCGGTGTTGCCGGTGGCGCCCTTCGGTATACCGGTCAGGATGGGCTTGGGAATGTCGCCGTCGGCGATCCTGATCACCCGGTTGTCGCTGGGCGTGCTCACGTAGGCATACATCAGCCGGTCCTGCGAGTAGGTCGGCGACTGCACGATGTCCATCAACCCGCCGTCACCCGAGGGGTCCACCGGGATCACCATCTTGACCTTCGGCTCGGCGCTGACCGAGACCTCTTTGATCACGCCGGTGGTCCGCTCGGCGACCAGGGCGGACTGGCTGTCCGGGCCCATGATCAGTCCGCTGGTGCTCTCCAGGCAGCCCTGCATCACCCCGGGAGCAGGGCACTGTTTGGGGAACGGCTTCGGCGGCAACGGCGGGGGCGGCGGGGGAGGCGACGACGGCGGCGGCGCGAGTTCCGGTTTTGTGGTGAACGGCTGCGACTGGGCGTCGCTGAACCGGGCGCAGCCCGGCAGCACCAGCAACGCGGCGCACAACACGGCCAGCCCACCACGCAACGCTGGATTGGATGGCAGGCGCAATGTCATGCCCGCCAGGTTACGGACACTGCGGCGATGCTCGCCACGGCCGCAACACCGACGGGTGCCCTGGCCAGGAAATCGGTGATCCGGGCGCCCGCTGAGCCGCTGCGCAGATGCAGTGGAGAAAGGGCCCCTTAAATCCTCGGATACCGGGTGTTTTGCACTTACCCTGGCAGGCGTGACCAGTCACTCCAACGACCCACACGCTTGGCAACGGCCCGTCGACGCCGCGGCGCCGACGTCGACGCGGCACGGTTCGGCAAGCCTGGTCGACCCCGAAGATGACCTCCCTTCCTCCACCTACGGCGGCGATTTCGAAACCACCGCGATCCCACGTTACGACGCCGGCGGCCCCTCCACCGGACAGCCGGGCCTGGGGCTGCTTGGCGATCCCGAGCCGTTACCCTACGTACAGCCGAGCGGCAGGCACGCCAGCCCCGCGTTCGGCGCCGAGCCGGCCGAGATCGAACCCGAGGACGGCATCGACGACCGCGTGCGCGCTGCGCGGCGCCGCGGCACCCAGGACCTGGGGCTGCTACTGCTCCGGGCGGGAATGGGCGCACTGCTGATCGCGCACGGCCTGCAGAAGGCGTTCGGCTGGTGGGGCGGCCAGGGCCTCGGCGGCTTCAAGGATTCGCTCGCCGGCATGGGCTATCAGCACGCCGACATCCTGACCTATGCGGCGGCAGGGACCGAGATCGGCGCCGGCGCGCTCCTGGTCCTCGGTCTGTTCACGCCGCTGGCCGCCGCGGCGGCGCTGGCCTACCTGGTCAACGGCCTGCTGGCGGGGATCGCCGCGGCGAAGGAGTCGGGCTACTTCTCGTTCTTCCTGCCCGACGGCCACGAATTCGAGATCACCCTGATCGTCGTCACCGCCGCCATCATCCTGATCGGTCCGGGCCGGTACGGGTTCGACGCGGGCCGGGGCTGGGCACGCAGGCCCTTCATCGGCTCGTTCGCCGCCCTGCTGCTGGGCATCGGCGGCGGCGTCGCGGTATGGGTGCTGCTCAACGGCACCAATCCGCTGCCGTAACGGCCTACGCGTACGGGTTGGGTACGCGGCCGTCGCTGACTTCCGCCAGCAGCGGCAATGTCGCGAATGTCACCGCCGGGAGCCGCAGCTCGGTCCCGTTGCTGAGCCGGGCCCGCGCCCAGGAACTCCTGGCGAACCGCAGTCCCTCGACGTCCGCCCAGGGCACGGTCTGGCTGCCGACCAGCGTGCGGGCGGTCACCGTCTGCCGATCGGCCACCGTGCGCAGCCGAATGACCAACGCCGACAGGATCACCGGAATGACCATCAGCGGTGCGGACGCCGGCCAGCTGAGCACGGGCACGAGCAGGCCGAGGGCGAAGAAGCCGACCGCGAAATGCGCCATCGGCGATATCCGGATCACCACCGGAGCGGGAGCGGTTGACGATGAGCTTGCGGCCACACCTGTATCCTTGCACCGCCCGATTGCGGCGCCGCGCCGGTGCGTCCCGGTGGGAGGCGAAATTTGACGGTTGACCTGTGCGGAGGCTACCGTCGAGTGTTATGCAGACCCGCGGATTGCTCGTAGTAATTGGTCAGCGCGTTGGTGTCGCGCTAGTCCCGAGTCGGGCATAGCCACACGCATCAACGCGCAACCCTCGTACAGCAGCTTCCGCTGACGGGGGTTTTTTCTTGCCCCAAGACATTTCGACAACCGGATAGACGAAGAGGACACCGTGAGCGCACCCACCACGCGACCACCGGAGTGGTCGGCAACGCCGCATCCCAACGAGGGACCCGCCGCGCCGACCGTCGCGAAGCCCGCAGCAAAGGCCCGTCCCGCGGAGCCGAAAAGGATTGCACCGCACCAGCTCACGGGTGCGCAGTCGGTCATCCGCTCGCTGGAGGAGCTCGACGTCGAGGTCATCTTCGGCATCCCCGGCGGCGCCGTGCTGCCCGTCTACGACCCGCTGTTCGACTCGCAGAAACTGCGTCACGTGCTGGTCCGTCACGAGCAGGGCGCCGGCCACGCCGCCAGCGGATATGCCCACGCCACCGGCAGGGTCGGGGTGTGCATGGCCACCTCCGGCCCCGGTGCCACCAATCTGGTCACCCCGCTGGCCGACGCACAGATGGACTCAGTCCCCGTCGTCGCCATCACCGGACAGGTCGGCCGCGCGCTGATCGGCACCGACGCGTTCCAGGAGGCCGACATCTCCGGGATCACGATGCCGATCACCAAGCACAACTTCCTGGTCCGCGACGGCGACGAGATCCCACGGGTGATCGCCGAGGCATTCCACATCGCGGCAAGCGGACGGCCTGGGGCTGTGCTCGTTGATATCCCCAAGGACGTGCTGCAGGGCCAGTGCACGTTCAGCTGGCCCCCGCAGCTCGACCTGCCCGGCTACAAGCCGAACACCAAACCGCACAGCAGGCAGGTCCGCGAGGCGGCCAAGCTGATCGCCGCGGCCCGCAAGCCGGTGCTGTACGTCGGCGGCGGCGTCATCCGCGGTGAGGCCACCGGGCAGCTGCTCGACCTGGCCGAACTGACCGGCATCCCGGTGGTGACCACGCTGATGGCGCGCGGCGCCTTCCCGGACAGCCACCCGCAGAATCTGGGCATGCCGGGCATGCACGGCACGGTGGCCGCGGTGGCCGCGCTGCAGCGCAGCGACCTGCTGATCGCGCTGGGCACCCGCTTCGACGACCGCGTCACGGGCAAGCTGGACTCCTTCGCCCCGGAAGCCAAGGTGATCCACGCCGACATCGACCCGGCCGAGATCGGTAAGAACCGCAATGCCGACGTCCCCATCGTCGGCGACGTCAAGGCCGTCATCACCGATCTGATCGACGCGCTCCGGCGCGACGGGACACTCGGCGCGGTGAACATGGACAACTGGTGGGAGTACCTGAGCACCGTGCGGTCCACCTACCCGCTGAGCTACGGCCCGCAGAGCGACGGCAGCCTGAGCCCGGAGTACGTCATCTCCACGCTCGGCGAGATCGCCGGACCCGACGCCGTCTACGTGGCAGGCGTTGGGCAGCACCAGATGTGGGCCGCGCAGTTCATCAAATACGAGAACCCGCGCACGTGGATCAACTCCGGTGGCCTGGGCACCATGGGCTTCGCCGTCCCGGCGGCCATGGGGGCCAAGCTCGGTCGGCCCGACGCCGAGGTGTGGGCCATCGACGGTGACGGCTGCTTCCAGATGACCAACCAGGAACTGGCCACCTGCGCCGTGGAGGGCGCGCCGATCAAGGTGGCCGTCATCAACAACGGCAACCTT
>JAOPWF010000197.1 GCA_025965815.1 Mycobacterium sp. | reverse complement strand
ACGAGCTGGCCACCTCCGGGCACTTCGTCTGGCCGCGCGAGACCCTGCGGATGGGTGACCGCTTCCCGCTGAAGGCCGGCCTGGTGACCAGCCTCGGCTTCGGCCACGTGTCGGGTCTCGTCGCGCTGGTGCACCCGCAGGCCTTCCTGGCCTCGCTGGGCGCCGATCAGCGGCAGGACTACACCGAGCGCGCCGATCAGCGTGTGCTGGCCGGTCAGCGTCGGCTGGCGTCCGCCATCGCGGGTGGGCGGCCGATGTACGAGCGGCCCGCCGACAGGCGCTTCGACCACGAGGTGTCGGAGAAGCGGCAGGAAGCGGCGATGTTGCTCGACGCCGCATCCCGTTTGGGCGAGGACGACGTCTACGTGCGATGAGCGCTTGCGCGAAGAGCGGGGGGGTTGAGATAACGTTCCGGCTATGGCGATAGTCGGGGTGGGGATCGATCTGGTCTCCATTCCCGACTTCGCCGAACAGGTCGATCGTCCCGGCACGGTGTTCGCCGAGACCTTCACACCCGGAGAGCGGCGCGACGCCGCCGACAAGAGTTCGTCGGCGGGCCGCCACCTGGCTGCGCGCTGGGCCGCCAAGGAGGCGGTGATCAAGGCCTGGTCCGGGTCACGGTTCGCGCAGCGGCCGGTCCTGCCGGAGGGCATCCATCGCGACATCGAGGTGGTCACGGACATGTGGGGACGACCGCGGGTCCGGCTCACGGGGGCGATCGCCGAGCATCTGGCGGAGGTCACCATCCACGTGTCGATGACGCACGAAGGCGACATGGCCGCTGCGGTGGCGATCCTGGAATCGGATGAGCCGCTTGTGGGAGGTTCGTAGCGGCACGACTAGCCTCGATGGCCATGAGCGATCTGGTTGAACGGGTCCGCGAGGTACTGCCGTCGGTCCGCAGCGATCTGGAGAACCTGGTGCGCATTGAATCGGTGTGGGCCGACCCGGGCCGGCGCGGTGAGGTGCAACGCAGCGCCCAGGCCGTCGCGGAGTTGTTGTCCGACGCCGGTTTCGCCGATGTGCAGATCGTGTCAGAGGGCGGCGCGCCCGCCGTGATCGCCCGCCATCCCGCGCCGCCCGGTGCGCCGACAGTGCTGCTGTATGCCCATCACGACGTGCAGCCCGAGGGTGACCACGCGCAGTGGATCTCGCCGCCATTTGAGCCCACCGAACGCGACGGCCGGCTCTACGGGCGGGGCAGCGCCGACGACAAAGCCGGCATCGCAACACATCTGGCCGCGTTCCGGGCGCACGGCGGGCAGCCGCCGGTGGGTGTCACGGTGTTCGTCGAGGGGGAGGAGGAGTCAGGCTCGCCGTCGCTGGGGCGGCTGCTGGCGGCCCATCGGGAGGCGCTGGCCGCTGACGTGATCGTCATCGCCGACTCGGACAACTGGAGCACCGCCATCCCGGCGCTGACCGTGTCGTTACGCGGACTGGCCGACTGTGTCGTGGAGGTCGCCACCCTGGACCACGGGCTGCACTCCGGCCTATGGGGCGGTGTGGTGCCCGACGCGCTCAGCGTGCTTGTGCGGCTGCTGGCCAGCCTGCACGACGACGAGGGCAACGTCGCGGTGGCCGGACTGCACGAAGCCACGGCTGCCGACGTGGACTACCCGCAGGAGCGGGTGCGCGAGGAATCGGGTCTGCTCGACGGCGTCGAAGAGATCGGCTCGGGTTCGGTGACACAACGCCTGTGGGCCAAACCCGCCATCACGGTGATCGGCATCGACACCACATCCATTGCGGCGTCGTCGAACACGCTGATCCCGCGGGCCCGGGCGAAGGTCAGCATGCGGGTCGCGCCCGGCGGCGACGCCGCGGCCCACCTGGACGCCCTGCGCCGGCACCTCGAGGAGCACTCCCCGTGGGGCGCGCAGGTGACCGTGACGCCCGGCGACGTCGGTCAGCCGTATGCCATCGACGCAGACGGTCCGGTGTATGACGCCGCCCGCACGGCGTTCCGTCAGGCATGGGGAACAGACGCCATCGACATGGGTATGGGCGGCTCCATCCCGTTCATCGCCGAGTTCGCGGCCACGTTCCCGGACTCGAAGATTCTCGTCACCGGCGTGGAAGATCCTGCGACACAGGCGCACAGCATCAACGAGAGCCTGGACCTCGGTGTGCTGGAGCGCGCGGCTACCGCCGAGGCGCTGCTGCTGGCAAGGCTCGCGAACCAGTCAGCGTCAGGTTCGGCGGGCTGGAGCGAAGCGACTCGGAGGTCTTAAACTGCCAGGTCGCGGCGCAGTTTCGCGACGTGCCCGGTGGCCCGGACGTTGTACTGCGCGACCGCGATCTTTCCCTCTTCGTCGACGACGAACGTCGAGCGGATGACACCCTGCACGGTCTTGCCGTACATCGTCTTCTCGCCGTAGGCGCCCCACCTGGTCAGCACCTCCCGGTCGGGATCGGACAGCAGCGGGAAGGTCAGCCCTTCGGCGTCACGGAACTTCGCGAGCTTGGCCGGTTTGTCGGGGGAGATCCCGACGATTTCCATGCCCGCGTCGTTGAGGTCGCTGAGGTTGTCACGGAAGTCGCACGCCTCCTTGGTGCAACCGGGAGTCGAGGCGGCGGGGTAGAAGTAGACGATGAGCTTGCGGCCGCTGTAGTCAGACAACGAGACGGTGTTGCCGTCGGCGTCGGGAAGGCTGAATTCGGGAGCCTTTTCGCCCACCTCGAGACGCGAGCCCGGGCTTTTACTCTGTGTCACCGGCGACCTTTCCTTTCCATCCGGTGCGTCAGGATTGGCACCGGCTGATCTAGGGTAGTTCGGCAAGGCAGCAACCCAGCACCGAGCCGGTTGACCGGCGGATCCGGAGGACACAGTGGCGGACCGAGATCCCGACGCGATCAAGCATGAGATCGATCAGGCTCGCGATCAGCTGGCGTTGACCGTCGACACACTGGCAGAACGGGCTAACCCCCGCCGGATCGCCGACGAGGTCAAAGCTTCAGTGATCAACTTCGTCAAGAAGCCGGCGGTGACGATCTCGTTGGCCGTAGTGGGCGCCTTGGCCGCGGCGCTGGTGATCCGCCGAATCAGGCGGCGCTGACAACCAGCGCGGCAGCGTCAGCGGCGACGGAACCAGTGCCTGATGGACAGCCGGAAGCTGGGTGGATTGGCGTGCAGGCCGAGGCGGCTGCAGCTGTGCACCACGACCGGCGCGACCGCAGCCGTTGATTGCGGAGCTACGTCGCCGACTTGCTCGTCAGTGGACAGAGCCGCCGTGCCCGCGCTACCAATCCTCGACATTTAGCTAAGACCTCGCTTCGTGTCTGGCGCAGCCGGCCCACCGCTTCTGGATGGAACTTCAGCTAACTGGACTCTAACATGTAAGATCACCTTTATGCAGGCTGAGTGCCCAAATATACGGGTGGCGATGCACACCCGTTACCGTTGGCTCGGATAGATCGCGCTCTCGGGCGACAGGTCGGTGTGGACATTTCAGCACATTTCGTCCTGCTACGACCGACATGATGGGCGTGACCTGTGGTTATCCCCGCGGCAACCGCAGCATCGTTGCCATACCCGCGCTCAGATGAGCAGTTAGCGTCGCACATGGCCACGCAACGGAAGTGTTTCATGCGCACACGGGCGGAGCCCGCGGTTGGGTGAAGGAAACTAAGTGCGCCGTCAGGGTTTCGAACCCCGGACCCGCTGATTAAGAGTCAGCTGCTCTACCAACTGAGCTAACGGCGCGTCGACTGCGTGTGCGACAATAACAGGCCCCGCGGCACAGGACGAAATCTCCTCCATCGCCTCCGCCGGGAGGGGCGACACCGCGGTCGCGCCATCGGTCCCCGTTGCCCTTAGACTATTGCCAACTTTCCGTTCGGCGTGAGCCCTGGTTGCGAGGTGGAGCAAATAATGTGGCAGGTCAGTTCGGTGGCCCGTCCGCGTCGGTATCGGTCCTGGCTGGTGGCGGCCACGATCATTCCGACCGTCGTGCTCGGTCTCAGCGCCTGCAGCGGCAATCCGGCTCCGCCGCCGGTGCAGGTCATCACCGACAAGGGCACACCGTTCGGTGATCTGTTGGTGCCCAAGCTTAATGCGTCGGTCACCGACGGTGCGGTGGGCGTCACGGTGGACTCACCGGTCACGGTGAGCGCCGAGGACGGCGTGCTGGGCGCAGTGAGCCTGGTCAACGCCGATGGCGATCAGGTGCCCGGTAAGCTCAGCCCCGACGGCCTCACCTGGGCAAGCACCGAGCCACTGGGCTACAACAAGCGCTACACCTTGACGGCCGAATCATTCGGCCTGGGCGGCGTCACGAGCAACCAAATGACCTTCCAGACCCACTCGCCGGAAAACCTGACGATGGCCTACGTGCTACCGAACGAGGGCGAGGTCGTCGGCATCGGTCAGCCAGTCGCAATACGGTTCGACGAGAACATCCCGAACCGGCTCGCGGCCGAGAAAGCGATCACCGTCACCACCAAACCTCCGGTCGAGGGCGCCTTCTACTGGCTGAACAACCGCGAAGTCCGTTGGCGCCCACAGACTTACTGGAAGCCAGGCACGACGGTGGACGTCGCGGTGAACACCTACGGCGTCAACCTGGGCGACGGGTTGTTCGGCCAGGAGAACGTCACCACGCACTTCACCATCGGCGACGAGGTCATCGCGACCGCCGACGACAGCACCAAGATGGTCACCGTCCGGGTCAACGGTGAGGTAGTGAAGACGATGCCGACCTCGATGGGCAAGAACAGCACGCCCACGAACAACGGCACCTACATCATCGGCGACCGGTTCTCCCACCTGATCATGGACTCGTCGACCTACGGCGTCCCGTCCAATTCGCCGAACGGCTACCGCACCGAGGTGGACTGGGCGACCCAGATGTCCTACAGCGGCATCTACGTCCACAGCGCGCCGTGGTCGGTAGGCAGCCAGGGCCGGGCCAACACCAGCCACGGCTGCCTCAACGTCAGCCCCGGCAACGCGCAATGGTTCTTCAACAACACCAAGCGCGGCGACATCGTCGAGGTCGTCAACACGGTCGGCTCGACGCTGCCCGGCACCGACGGGCTCGGCGACTGGAACATCCCCTGGGAGCAGTGGAAGGCCGGCAACGCCAGCATCTAAGCCGACAGTTCGCAGGTCGAATGACCTCGTGCCGTAACCGAACTCGGCCAGGCCGGCGCGGCACGCGCGGGACCGCGCTTATCGGGGTGAGTGACGGGGCTCGAACCCGCGACTTCCAGGATCACAACCTGGTGCTCTACCAGCTGAACTACACTCACCATCTCCGTCGGCCGACCCGAAGGCGCGGCAGCGGCGACGTCGATACTAGCCGCTCGGCCGCCCGGTGGCCGAATCGGTTTGCCCCTGCACACCGCCCGGCGGTCCGAGCTCGGCTGCCGCGGCGGCGATATCGCTGGTCGACGGCCCCGGCGGCGCCACGAATGCCGTACGCCGGTAATACTTCAGCTCGCGGATCGACTCCTGGATGTCGGCCAGCGCGCGGTGCGCCAGGCCCTTTTCCGGCTGGCCGAAGTAGATGCGGGGATACCAGCGGCGGCACAGCTCCTTGATCGAGCTGACGTCAATCATCCGGTAATGCAGGTAGGAGTCCAGGGCGGGCATGTCGCGCGCGATGAACCCGCGGTCGGTGGCGATCGAGTTCCCGGCCAGCGGGGCGGTCTTGGCCTGTTTGACGTGCGATTCGATGTAGTCGAGGACCAGTTGCTCGGCGGTCGGCAGGTCGATGGTCGACGCGCGCACCTCGTCGATCAGTCCCGATCGCGAATGCATCTGGGCGACGACGTCGATCATGCCGGACAGCGCTTGCTCGTCGGTATGGATCACCACGTCGATCCCGTCACCGAGGATGTTCAGGTCGGCGTCTGTGACCAGCGCCGCGATCTCGATCAACCGGTCTGAACGCAGGTCAAGCCCGGTCATCTCGCAGTCGATCCATACCAGTTCGTCACGCACAGCGCTCACAGTAAGCCCACGTTAGTAGCACGGCTCGCCCGTACCCTCCCAGGGAGGGGGTGGCCAAGTAGTGTCGTCCACTGGCAGACCCCTGGCGAGAGGACCGGCATGACCACCGAATCGACAGCCAACCCCGCGCAACAGATCGCCGCCGGATACGCAGTCGAAGGCCAGGCCCTTGAGCTCGGAACCGTTGTGGTGGACGGCGTCGTGGATCCCGCCGCGCAGATCCGCATCCCGCTGGCCACCGTCAACCGGCACGGGCTGGTCGCCGGCGCCACCGGCACCGGGAAGACCAAGTCGCTGCAGGTGATCGCCGAACAGCTGAGCGCCGCCGGGGTGCCGGTACTGATGGCCGACGTCAAGGGTGACCTGTCCGGTCTGTCGCGACCGGGCGCTACCAGCGACAAGACCACCCAGCGCGCGACGGACACCGGCGACAGCTGGACGCCGACCGCCTATCCGGTCGAATTCCTTTCGCTGGGAACCTCCGGAATCGGCGTTCCGGTGCGCGCCACCATCACCAGCTTCGGGCCCATCCTGCTCTCGAAAGTGCTGGGGCTCAACGCCACCCAGGAGTCGACGCTGGGTCTCATCTTCCACTGGGCAGACCAGAAGGGACTGCCGCTGCTGGACCTGAAGGACCTGCGGTCGGTGATCACCTTCCTCACCAGTGATGAGGGCAAGCCCGAGCTGAAGGCACTCGGCGCGGTGTCGCCGACGACGGCCGGCGTCATCCTGCGGGCGCTGGTCAACCTGGAGGCCGAGGGCGCCGACACCTTCTTCGGCGAACCCGAGCTGCGGCCGGAGGACCTGATGCGGGTCGACGCACAGGGCCGCGGCATCATCAGCCTGCTCGAGCTGGGTAACCAGGCCGCCCGCCCGGTGATGTTCTCCACATTCCTGATGTGGGTGCTGGCCGACCTGTTCACATTCCTGCCCGAGGTCGGCGACGTCGACAAACCCAAGTTGGTGTTCTTCTTCGACGAGGCGCATCTGCTGTTCACCGACGCGTCGAAGGCGTTCCTCGAGCAGGTCGAGCAGACCGTCAAACTCATCCGCTCTAAGGGCGTCGGGGTGTTCTTCTGCACCCAGCTGCCCACCGATGTGCCCAACGACGTGCTGTCGCAGCTCGGCGCGCGCATCCAGCATGCGTTGCGGGCATTCACCCCCGACGACCAGAAAGCGCTCAACAAGACGGTTCGTACCTATCCGAAAACCGATGTCTACGACCTAGAGTCGGCGCTGACATCGCTGGGTATCGGTGAGGCCATCGTCACTGTCCTCTCCGAACGGGGTGCGCCGACACCGGTGGCGTGGACCAGGATGCGCGCACCGCGCTCGCTGATGGACACCATGGGACCCGAGGCGATCGCGGCCGCGGTCGCGGCGAGCCCGTTGCAGGCCGAGTACGGCCAGACGATTGACCGGGATTCGGCCTACGAAAGGCTCACCGCCAAGCTGGCACCACCACCACCACCGGCCGCACCCGCGCCGGCCCCGGACCTGCCGCCGGTGCCGTCACAGGTTGACGTTCCGACGATGCCGGCGCCCGCCGAACCCGGGGGGCCGGGCTTCTTCGAGAAGGTCTTCAGCAGCCCGGCGTTCAAGAGCGCAATGCGCTCGGCGGGTACCGTCGCGGGCCGCGAGATCACCCGCAGCATTTTTGGCACCGGCCGGCGCAGGCGGCGCTAGTTGCCGCCGAGCTTCTTGTAGAAGCTCCCGACGATCGGCGCGACCACGGCGCGCGGCGCGTACTGGCTGGCCACCGACATCGCCTTGGACGTCACCCCGGGCACGATGCGCATCTTGTTGCGGGCCAACGCGTCCAGCGAGACCTGGGCGGTGTGCTCCGCCGAGATCCACAGGAAGTCGGGGACCAGCCTGTCCACCAGGGACGCATCGGAAGGATCGGGTTCCTCGGTGCGCACCGGTCCCGGCGCGAGCAGGGTGACGTTGACGCCGCTGCCTTTCAGTTCGCCGCGCAGCGATTCGCTGAAGGTGTTCACAAACGCCTTCGTGGCCGCGTAGGTGGCGTTGTTCGGGATCGGCGAATTGCCCGCTGCCGAACCGGATATCAGGATGCCGCCGGCCTTGCGTGCCAGCATGCCCGGCAGGATCGCCAGCGTAAGGTCGTGCACCGCAATGGCGTTGAGCTGAACCTGGGCCTTCTCGGCCGCTGGATCCAGCGACGCCACCGGGCCGAATGTCGCGGTGCCCGCGTTGGCGCAGAGGATCGAGATATTCCGAGTGGCCAGTTCGTCGGCCAGGTTGGCGCGTTCGGCGCTGTCGGTGAGGTCGACCGGCCGTACCTCCACGACAACCCCGAACCGGTCGGTGAGGCGGGCGGCGAGGTCGGTCAGCACGTCCTCGCGCCGAGCGGTGATGATCAGTCCGTGACCGCGGGCGGCGAGTTCGGTGGCTAGCGCCTCGCCGATGCCTTGCGAGGCGCCGGTGACGACGGCGCGGGCGTCAGGGCTGGGAGCGGGTACCGGCATTGGGCAATCGTAAACAGGGATCTGGGCGGGCTGGGGGTACGCCCCGCAAGCGGGATGGGCCCCCACCCGCTTGCGCGGGAGAGCGAGGCCCCAGGGCGGCAACATAGGGTGGCGGGCATGAGCAACCCCGGGTCGGGTGCGGAAGCCGCCCGGCGGTCGCGAGTGATCGCGTGGGCACTGTGGGATTGCGGTTCCACCGGGTTGAACGCCATCGTCGTCACCTTCGTGTTTGCGGTTTATCTCACCGGCACGGTCGGCTCTGACCTGCCCGGCGGCACCAGCCCGGCAAGCTGGCTGGGACGAGCGATGACGGTCGCGGGGCTGACCGTCGCGGTGCTGGCGCCCGTGACCGGCGTCTGGGTGGAGGCACCGCGGCGGCGTCGCCGCGTGCTGGCCGTGCTCACCGGGGTCGCGGTGCTGCTGACATGCAGCATGAGCCTGATCCGGGACGATTACCGGTACCTGTGGCTAGGGCTGGCGCTGATGGCGATGACGGCGGCGTGCGGCGACCTGGCCAGCGTCCCCTACAACGCGATGCTGCGTCAGCTGTCCACCCCGGAGACGTCCGGCCGGATCTCCGGATTCGGCTGGGCGATGGGGTATCTGGGCAGCGTAGTGCTGCTGCTGGTGGTGTACTTGGGCTTCATCTCCGGCAGCGGTCCCACCCGTGGCCTGCTCGGCATCCCCACCGAAGACGGGCAGAACGTGCGGGCAGCGATGCTGCTGGCCGCCGCGTGGTTCGCATTGTTCGCACTGCCGCTGCTGTTCACCGTGCCGACGGCGCATGCCGACGAGACGTCCACCCCCGTCGGAGTGCGGGGGGCCTACCGCAAGTTGTGGTCCGAAGTGGTCGGGGAGTGGCGGCGCGACCGCAACGTCGTGTACTACCTGCTGGCCAGCGCCGTATTTCGGGACGGGCTGGCGGGCGTCTTCGCCTTCGGTGCGGTGCTGGGCGTCACCGTCTACGGGATCTCGCAGGCCGACGTGCTGCTCTTCGGGGTGAGCGCCTGCGTGGTGGCCGCGATCGGCGCGGTGATCGGCGGCCTGCTCGACGACCGGATCGGGTCCAAGGCGGTGATCGTCGGCTCGCTGACGGCGATGATTGCCGCGGGGGTGACGGTGCTCGGGCTGTCCGGGCCGTTGGCATTTTGGGTCTGCGGGCTGCTGCTGTGCCTGTTCATCGGCCCGACTCAGTCGGCGGCGCGCACGTTGATGCTGCGGATGTCGGCCGAGGGCAAGGAGGGGGTGGCGTTCGGGCTCTACACCACCACCGGGCGGGCGGTGTCGTTCCTGGCGCCGTGGCTGTTCTTCGTCTTCGTCGACTGGTTCCACAGCGACCGGGCGGGGATGGCGGGGCTCTGCGTCGTGCTGGCGGCCGGCCTGCTGGCGATGATCCTGGTGCGCGTTCCGCGGACCGTGCCGGTGGCCTAGTTCGCGGCGCTGCAGATGGTCAGGCCTGAGCCGGTGCGCTGCCGGACCTGCACGCCGTCGACGCTGACCGTGCACGTCACCTCGCGGCCGACGTTGATGACCGTGACGCTGGCGGAGTCCTGGGCCGGCTGGGGCAGGGAGACTTCTTTGCGCCACGGCAGCACGACGTTGAACTCGGTTTGCAGCACACTGCCGGTGTCGACATAGGTGATGTTGATGGCGCGGCCGTCCCCGGTGACCTGGTAGTCCACCGTCTGGGTTTGGCCGGGGGTGGTCGATCCGGTCGGCGGAGTCGTGGTGGGTACCGGAATGATCGGTCTCGGTATCGGTGCGCGCGACGTGGTCGTGGGGGTGGGTGTCGTGAAGCTGGGCTCCGGCATCGACGGCAGCGGGGCGACAACGGTTTGCTGTTTCGACGAGTTGACGATCACCAGAGCGATCACCAGGCCGACGACGAGGAGTACGGCGACGGCCGCCAGCACCCACAGCCAACGCGGGGACTTCGGTCCGTTCG
>JAOPWF010000178.1 GCA_025965815.1 Mycobacterium sp. | reverse complement strand
AGAACTCAGGTGCAACTTGTTGAGCGCACTGACCGCCTGGCCACGGTAGTCCACGACCGAGCGCAACGTCCGCAGGAACGCCTGTCGTGTCTGGCCGTCTGACAGCGACGAGTAGGCGGTCCACATCTCGCCGGCGCGCGGCGACTGGATTCCGGCCGACGTGAGCCAGGACCCCAGCTTGTTGCCGACGTTCAACACCGGCTGGGGTGCGACCACCGGCAGCACCAGCTCGACTCCCGGTGTCGACAGGATCCGCAATATCCAGCTCAGGTCCGGGCCGAGGCCACCGCTGCTGATGAGAACCAGCCGTTCGCAGTAGTCGCGGTGCTGATGGGTGAACTGCATGGCCACACCGCCACCGAGCGATTGACCGACCACGGTCGCGCGGGTGATGCCGAGCTCATCGAGCAGATCACGCAGCCACACCGCGAACGCGCCCAGCGAATAGTCACCGCGCGGCTTGTCGGATTGACCGTGCCCGAACAGGTCCGGTGCCACCACCCGGTATCTCTTCGACAGCTCAGGCAGGACCGCCCGCCAGGTCGCCGAACTCCCGGCCATGCCGTGGATCAACAGCAGCGCCTCGCCGGCTCCCGCCTCGCGATAGGCAACCCGCTCGCCGTGCAGATCGAGATACTTCATATCGCTATCGCTCACCTGAACCGGCCTCCATGCAATGTGCCCCGGGTTTGGTGGCGCCGCGTCATACCAATCGCTCCCAGGGCTCCTAGCCGACCATACCGGAACCTACGGTTTCGTAGGTTACCGGCCAGTAAGCCCATAAGCATCATGGCGACGACGCCCATGCCCCGCCCTAGCGCGCACCTCCGGGCGTTCCTTCACAGATGAGCCTTCCCAACTTTCCCCGGGCAGGCCGAGAGCGGCGCCGCGATCCCGTCGCCGCCTACATAGGATGGATATACACCGACAATGAGACCAAGACTAAGTTCGCCAGCAACACGCTTGATTGATCTGATGTATTAAAGGTGTCGCAGCCCCACTTCCTTTGCGGCGCAGACCCGTCGCCGACCACTGCCGCCGCAGTCCCGAGCTGAGGTCCGCGGGTGCACAGCAGCGTCCGGTCGCGCGTCGGCCAGCGACGGGACTACGGACGACGTCACGCACCGGGCGATGTCGAGTGGGCCGAGCCCCGACTGGCTTCCGGCGGTCAGCCCGACGCCGGGACTACCCGCCGCCGCTGCGGATCATCAGGGCTAGCTGTTCGCGGTCGGAGATGTCCAGCTTGATGCATGCGCGGTACAGGTGGCCCTCCACCGTGCGGACCGACACGACCAGCCGGTCGGCGATGTCCTTGTTGCTCAGGCCCGCCGCGACCAGGTTGGCGATCTCCCGCTCCCGCGAGGTCAGCGGCAGCGGGTGGGCGGCGAGTTCCAGGGCAGGTGTTCGGATCCCCCCGCACGCGGCGGCCAGCCGGTTGGCGGTCCCGGACGCCTCGACCATCCGCTTGCGGTCGTCGTCACCCTCGAAGGCCACCGCCGCCTGGGCGGCCGCGTCCGCCGCCGACAACAGTGCCCCGATGTTTTCGAATTGCTTTGCGGCGTCATAGATCGCGGCGCCGTCACGCTCCTTGAGCGCGACGGCGTGCCCGGCGATCAGGGTGGCCAGTCGCCCACCGGTGGCGCCGGCCACCTCGACGAGGCGCTCCAGCGACGTCTGGTCACCAAACCGGACCGCATCGTGCAGTGCCAGCATCTCGATTGCCCGCTGTCCGGACTCCCGGGCCAGCCGCGCAGCGTCCAGTGCGAAATCGACTGCGGTACTGACGTTTCCCTCCGCCGCGGCCAGCCATGACTCGGCGATGCGCAGTTGCGGCCCGAACACCGCGACGTGCCGGCCGAACCGGGTGCGCAACTCGGCGACCATCTTGGCGCCGGGCGTCACCCGCCCCAGCACGCAGTACGACTGGGCCAGCAGCAGCCGCGCCGGGAAGCTCCACGACGCGGCCGACTCGGATGTCAGCGCTGCGACGGTCTGCTCCATGCGGGTGACAGTGTCGTCGAAGCGGCCACGGGCCAGTTCGACGGTGCCGACCAGCACGTTGGCCATACCCCAGGCCAGGTACTGGCCGGCCGACGAGATCCGGACGATATCGGCGGATCGTGCGGCCGCGGAATCGAATTCACCCTCCATGGCCAGTGCCCGGACCTCGCCGAACGCGGTGAGATAGCGCAGCAGCCCGTCCACCTTGTTCTCGACCTGATGGCCACGCCGGGCGACCACCGCGACGTCGTCGCCGCGGCCCATCAGCGCCAGCGCCAGCGCACCGCCGAATACCGCCCATTCGACCGCCGCCGGCGACGCGGACGGGTCGGCCAGCACCCGTTCGGACAGCGCGACGGCCTCGTCGAGCTGGTTCTCGAACAGCAGGGACGCGGACGCCACGCCGTCGAGCAGCAGCCGCAGCCCGTTGTGGGTGACGCGGCCACGCAACATCTCCAGCACCTCGTCGGCACCTTCGGCGTCGCCCATCGACCAGTGCAGGTTGGCGATCCGCGCCGTGCCCCAGCGCACCAGCTCGAGTTCGTTCATGCCGTCGGCGTCGAATGCGCTGAGCACCTCCTCGGACTCGGCGGCGTTGCCCTTCCACAGCAGGGACCGGGCGAGCAACTCGCTGGCGGCCAGGCCGCCACCCCGGGTCACCGCCGCGCGGGACAGCCGCTCACCGAGGGTGATGTTGGTCAGCGCGACCGCGTCCTGCGCGGCCGACACCAGCAGCCCCACATCGGGAGCCTGGTCACTGTCCAGGGTCAGCTCCGCCAGCCGGATGCGTTCAGCCGGGGCCCGCAACGGCTGATCCTGCAGCGCGCGAACCAGTTCGCCGCGCAGCCGCCGGGCGGCCGCCATGCCGAGACGTCGCCGGATCACTTCGCCGAACAGCGGGTGGTTGAACCGGACGTCGATGCTCTGGTGATCCTCGACAACCCGGATCAGCCCGCGGTTCTCGGCCTCCTCGACCGCGTCGGCGCCCACGATGCCGCTCAGGGTGTCGAGGTCGAGTGGCTCGCAGAAGGTGAGCAGCCGCAGGGCGTGCAGCACGTTGTCGGGCAGTTGGTCCACCCGGTCGTCCAGCAGCGACGCGAGTTTGGAGGTGACGGCGGTGCGTCCGCGCAACTGCCAGACCCCGCGGACCTGGCGCAGCGTGCCCGCCTCCAGCGCGCCCTCGACCAGGTGCTTGACGAACAGCGCGTTGCCGCCCGACGCCTCCCACATCAGGTCCGCGCTGAGCCCCTCCACCCGGCCGCGCAGGGCCTCCTCGATCAGCCCCACACACTGCTCCTTGGTGAACGGCTTCAGGTGCAGCCGCTGCAGGTAGCCGTCCTTCCACAGCGAGGTGATGGCGTCGGGCACCGCCTCGCCGGAGCGGACGGTCGCGACGATGCGCACCGACCCGTCGAGCGCCAGCTGGTGCAGCAGGGTGGCCGACAGCTGGTCGAGCAGGTGCGCGTCGTCGACGCCGATGACCGAATGGCCTTCGGCGAGAATGGTTTCCCGCGCAGCCGAGAGGAAGGCGACCGGGTCGCGTGAGGTGGCGGCGCCGACCAGGTGCGCGAACACGCCGAGCGGAATGCTGCGCGCCGATTCGGTGCCGGCGACCCACTGCACGCGGGAGGGCAGCGACTGGGTAACCAACCGCGCGAGCGTCGTCTTCCCGACGCCCGCGTCACCGATCAGGACGATCCCACACACCCCCGCTTTGTCGACCAGCGCGGTATGAATCGTGGTGTATTCGATATCGCGCCGGACGACAGGCCAGTTCTGGGCCATGAGCTGGGACTTTACTACCTGTGCGGTGCCGAAGCCGGGTGTAGGTGTCACGGTGGTTCCTCTGCTGGACGCCAGCTAGAGCAGGATGTGCTCCAGCTTGGCGAGTTCACGTGGAAGTCCGGTCGTGTCAAGACGTTCCAGCGGGTCGGCGGCGATGTACACCGGCGTCATGACGGTCATGAACCGAGTCTGAGCGCAGGCAGCACCGTTGGCGCGAGTAGAGAACTACTTGCGTTTGGAACGGCGCGGCGGCCGAGTTTCGGCGGCGAGCAGGTCGACCGGGTTCGGTACGTCGGCACGGATGCCGCATGCCTCGTCGAACTGCTGCGCGGTCAGCTCGTCGGCTTCTGCGGCCAGATGGTGTTCAGGTCGCCGACATTGCCAGCCGACCTGCCACTCGGACACGTCGGCGTACAGGGTATCGGACATGGACTCCGACCCTAGCCGGAGCCGCTGACGGCTAGGGTGCGCCCGGGGCGGGCAGGTCTTTGTGATGGCGTCCGTTGATCAACTCGGTGGCGGGTTCGTGATAGTCGTCGGGTTCGTGATGCCCGTTGGTGGCGGGCTCGTGGTACTCGTAGGGATCCCGCGGCGGCACTTGAGCTTTGGGTTGACTGGATTCGGGGAACTGTTCACGCAGTCGCTCGCGGGTCTCCTCGACCGCCCCGTTGACCCGGTCGATCTCCGAGTGCAAGACGTCCTCGCGCGATTCCTTGGTCATGTTGTGGTAGTAGGCCAGGACGCTACGCAGCAGTTCCAGTTTCTGCTTCTCCTGCCGGGCGAAGTCATGGGTGGTCATCAGCTCGAGTCGTTCCACCGGATGCAGGGTCTGCCAGTCCAGCAGCGCCTCCGATCGGTACTGACGGCGCCTGCGCCTGACCCGTCGACCCTTCTCCTCCGGACGGTCGAAGTAGGTGACCGCCCCGCGGAAGCGGGACTCGATGGTGTTGCCGAGCCGCTGGCGGTCCTGCGCCGAATCCCATACCGTGCGCCATTCCTGCGACGGGGCGAGGTACGGAATCTCGCCGGGCAGGCTCAGCGGAACGCTGCCCAGGTAGCCGTCGTAGGCGTTCTCGTATCGCGGCACCGTCGGCACGTCGGTGAAGTCGAAGCGGACCCCGTGGGCCGGTGTGCGGCCGTAGTTCTTGACCACGAGTTCGACGAGGTGCCAGTCGGTGGCGTTCGGCTCCATGTACATCGCGACGTTGGGCGCGACCAGGTCTGCGCTTTGCTGCCTGTTCCGCTTGATCTGTCGACGCGCGTATAGCAGGGCCGCGATGGCCACCACGACGGCGATCCAGGCCGCAAGCGCGGTCCATGCCCCCGAGGACGCGGCAAACACATCGTGCCCGCCGCCTTTGAGCCAATCCACGATATTCACACACCCGTTCATAGCACGTCAGGCTGATGTCGACAGCACGGAGTGAGGACGGCCACGCCGAATTGCTGGGCACGGGAAACCTGTGAGTTAACCGTGACTGGGCTGGTTGTCGAGGTCGCGGGCAGGTTGGCGCTATGCGACGCGCAGGTTCACTTCATGCCCGTTCTCCCGTTTCAAACTGACGTCGGCGACAATCCCGCCGTCGTCCGATCGGCGGTCGGGCGGCCGATCCTGCAAACTGCTGGATCAGCCGCCCATCAGCATGCGCCACTGGTCGAGGTTGCTCGCACGGTAAACGTAGTTGGACCGGCGCACATCGGACAGCGCGGCGCTGGGTTCTTCGGAATACCAGTGCCCGGGAAACACCGTCGGATCACCGGGCAGTTTGGCGAGCTGTTGCAGGCTGCGGTACATGTCGTCGACGTTGCCGCCCGGGAAATCGGTGCGGCCGCAGCCCTCGAGGAACAGCGTGTCGCCCGCCACCAGCCGGCCGTCGAGCAGGAAGCACTGGCTGCCGGGGGTGTGGCCCGGGGTGTGCAGCAACTCGATCTCGATGTCGCCGATGCTGACCTTGTCGCCGTGCTCGTGCGGAGTGAGGTCGCTCGGCGCGATCCCGGTGACGTTGGAGACCCACTTTGCCTCCTGCGAATTGACGTGCACGGGCACGCTGGCCCGTTCGAGCAGCTCGGCGAGGCCCTTGAGCTCGAAGCCCATCATCGAGCCGCCGACGTGGTCCGGGTGGTGGTGGGTGACCAGCACTCCGGAAAGCGTCATGCCGTCGGCTTCCACGGAATCGACGAGGTCGCCTGCGGCGTAGGCCGGGTCGACGACCACGGCGTCGCCGCTTTCCCGGTCACCGATCAGGTAGGCGAAGTTGCGCATCTGCCGGGCGACCACGTCGTTGGCCGCGAAGTCGCGTCCGGAGAGCAGCTGGCGGAAGTACAGGCGGTCCGAGGTAGCCATGGCCCCAGACTAAAGCGTGTCGGCCTTCACTCCTCCTGCTCGGTGGGGCGCACCAGGATCTCGTCGCGGTTGTGCGTCGCCAACTCCGTCGCGGTCCCGCCGGGTTCGACCAGGCTCACCCGAACGTGTCGGCGGGTGACCTCCTGCCGAAGCGCCTCTGAGAACGCGCCGATGCCGAACTTCGTCAGGTTGTAGACCGCCGCCATTGGGCTGATGACCCGTCCGGATGTCGAACTGATGTTGACGACGTCGGCCACCCCGCGTGGCGAGTCCTCGGCAGCGCGCAGCAGGTGGGGGAGAGCGGCATTGTTCACCAGCGTGTCGAGTCGGCCGAGTTCGCCGACGGTGCGCTCGATCGCCGACTCGGCCTGCGCCCGGTCGGTGATGTCGGCCTCGATGGCCAGCACGCGACCGTCGATGGACGCCGCCAACGCGTCGAGGCGTTCCTTGCGCCGGGCGGCGACCGCCACCATCGCGCCCTCGGCGGCCAGTGCCCGCGCCGTCGCCTCACCGATGCCGCTGCTGGCGCCGGTGACCAGCGCGACCGTGCCGTTAAGTGGTCCTGTCACGCGAACTCCATCCTGGTCCGGGATTCTGCTTTATCGCCCTACCCTTCGGCCTTCAGGCGGACCAGCCGCGTCGTGCTGCTCTCATCCAGGTCGACGACGTCGCCGCGGGAGCGCAGGAAATCGCTGAACGACTTGAAGCCCAGTGACTTCTCGGAAAAGGACGGGTCCATCCGCTTCATCTGCGCCTTGACCACCGAATTGTGCAGCCAGTCCGCGTCGTCCTTCTCGTGACCGATCCGCAGCGCCCGCTGCAGCAGCCCGGTCGCGGCGGGCTGCGGGTCGGGCGGTTCGGACTCGTCATCGGGTTCCGGCGCCTTCGCGCGGCGGGTTCGCTTCTTCGGCGGAGCCTTCTCGGTCTCGGCCGCCGGCGTCTCCGGCACGAAGACCGGCACGCCCGGCAGCGCGTCGTAGATGACGAACTCGTCGCACGCGGCGGCCAGCGACCGGCTCGACGAACCGGCTACCCCGATGCCGACGACGTAGCGGCCCAGCCGTTTGCAGCGCTGCGCGAGCGCGATGTAGTCGGAGTCGCCCCCGACGATGACGACGTGGGTCAGGTCCGGCAACCGGAACATGTCCTCGACCGCGTCCACCGCGAGCCGGATGTCGGCGCCGTTCTTGCCGTAGGCGGCCGCCGGAAACAGCTGCACCAGGTCGACCGCGCGGCCGACCAGCTGACCGCGGTAGTCGGCGTTGATGTCGGAGGACCAGTCCGCGTAGGCGCGGGTGAGTACCAGGGTGCCGAACGACGACGCGAAGTCGATGATCGCCCCGACGTCGACGGTCGCCTCCGCCAGTGCCTCGCTCTTCAGCCCCTTGGCCTTGTCGCGCTGGAACGAGTTGCGGCCATGCACCTGGTCGTAGCGGGAGAAGACGATGTTGTCGAAATCGAGGTAGACCGCGACGCGGGTGGCACCGGGCTCTGTCATGACGCAAGTCTGGCGGATCGGGGGAGAGCGAAGCGACTCGGGGAACAGCGCAGCAGGATTGGACGGTTCGGTGACGCCCCGTAGACCTATTTCTCCGCATTTCAGAAGCTGAAAGCCGCGGGTGTCACCTGCCCGGGGAATCAACCGATACCTCTGCGGTGTTTGACCTACCGGCTGGAATAGTGCCGGAAAGTATCGACCCGCACGACTCCCCGTTCTCCGAGGGCGTGGTCGTGGCTCTTTGATCGACAGTGACCTGCGGTTTGGTGCCGCAAAGGCGCAGGCTGTACCCTCTTTAAGGCCCACGAGACACTTCGCGCGGGTCAGGCCCCCTTAGCTCAGTCGGTAGAGCGTTTCCATGGTAAGGAAAAGGTCAACGGTTCGATTCCGTTAGGGGGCTCGGTGGATGCCGAGCAGGCTGGCGGTGCCCCATGGCGGTGTAGCTCAGTCGGTTAGAGCGAACGACTCATAATCGTTAGGTCGCCGGTTCGAGTCCGGCCATCGCTACAAGACAACAACGAGAAGTGTGAAAGAGAGCAGTTGACGTGGCCTCGAGTACAGATGTACGGCCGAAGATCACCCTCGCGTGCGAGGTGTGCAAACACCGTAACTACATCACGAAGAAGAACCGCCGTAACGACCCGGACCGGCTGGAACTGAAGAAGTTCTGCCCGAACTGCGGGACGCATCGGCCCCACCGCGAGTCGCGGTAGCGCCCCAAGAACCGGCGCGGGCCGACCGCGCCAACCGGTGATGGTTTGCTCCGGCTGACTAGGTAGGTTTCTGAAACTGTGGCTCTGTCCGATGACATCGTCGGGATGCACTATCTGTATCCCGACCATTACGAGGTGGGCCGGGAGAAGATCCGCGAGTACGCGGAGGCCGTCAAGAATGAGGACGCTTCGTTCTTCGACGAGAAGGCGGCCGCAGACCTCGGCTACGACGCCATCCTGGCGCCGCTGACCTTCATCTCCGTGTTCGGCTATCAGGCCCAGACGGCGTTTTTCGCCCACGCGAACATCTGCATCAAGGACGAAAAGGTCGTTCAGGTCGACCAGGAGCTGAAGATTCTGCGACCCATCAAGGCCGGTGACAAGCTCTACTGCCACGTGTACGTGCACTCCCTGCGAAGGGCCTTCGGGGCGGACGTCATCGTAACGAGGAACATCGTGACCAATCAGGACGGCGAAACGGTTCAGGAGACCTACACCACGCTTGCCGGGCGTAGTGAGGGAGACGGAGATGAGGGCTTTGACGATGGCACTGCGTGAGTTCGACTCGGTGAAGGTGGGCGACACGCTCCCCGAGAAGGTCATTCCGCTGACTCGCCAGGACCTGGTGAACTACGCCGGCGTCTCCGGTGACCTCAACCCGATCCACTGGGACGACGAGACCGCAAAGATGGTTGGGCTGGACGGCGCGATCGCGCACGGCATGCTCACCATGGGTCTCGGCGGCGGCTACGTCACCTCGTGGGTCGGCGACCCGGCGGCGGTGACCGAGTACAACGTCCGGTTCACCGCGGTGGTGCCGGTACCCAACGACGGCACGGGTGCCGAAATCGTGTTCAACGGCCGGGTGAAGTCTGTCGATCCGGAGGACAAGTCGGTGACCATCGCGCTGTCGGCCACGTCCGGCGGCAAGAAGATCTTCGGCCGCGCCGTCGCAACGGCGAAGCTGGCTTAGCGGATGGCACTCAAGGTCGACATTCGGGGGATGACGCACAAGTACGACGACTACTTCGAAATCGGCCGGGACAAAATCAAAGAGTTCGCCCAGTCGATCAAGACTGACGATCCAGCCAGCACCAACGACGCCGCGGCCGCCGAACTGGGCCACGACGGCCTGGTGGCGCCGCTGACCTTTGCGTCGGTGATGGCGCTGGTGGTGCAGAAGGACTTCTTCCGGGTCCACGACGTCGGCATGGAGACCATGCAGATCGTGCAGGTCGACCAGAAATTCTTCTACCACAAGCCGTTCGTGGCCGGCGACAAGATCTGGTGCGACTTCGAGGTGGTGTCGGTGAACGAGCGGTTCGGCGCCGACATCGTCGTCACCAAGAACACCTGCCGCAACGACGACGGCGAGGTCGTGATGGAGGCGTTCACCACGCTGATGGGTCACGAGGGCGACGGCTCCGTCAAGATCGACTTCCTCTAGACGGGTTTGGCCGCGCGGGCCGACCGGTCGTCGGATGCCGCTACGAGCGCAATTGGAATCTGACACCGTCGCCGATGTACACTCGGACCTCGGGGTTTTCCCACTACAGCGCGCTGTCCGTCGGTTCGCAATTGACCGAACGGGGAGCGCGCGAATTGTGTGAGCCCTGGACGCGTGCAGGTTGGCCTGCCAACCTCGAAGGGGCGTAGCTCAACTGGCAGAGCAGCGGTCTCCAAAACCGCAGGTTGCAGGTTCAAGTCCTGTCGCCCCTGCTCAACTGAATAGTCTGGAAGGTGGACACTGGAGGGTGACCACCGATAGCACGGAACGACCCGAAAAAAGGAGCATGCGGTGAGCGACGAGCGCGACAGCGCCGTGGGCGACGGCGGCGATGCTGACGTCACCGACGACACGCGCGGCCAGACGGCCGTCGTGACGCACCCGCTGCGTCCCACCGGCAAGCGGTCGCGGCGCGGAGCGGTCGAGGACACCGACACCGAGTCGAAGCCGGAGACCGACGCGTCCGGCGGCAAGAACGGAAACGGGTCCACTCCGAAGACCAGCAGGAAGCAGTCCGGGCCGGGAAGGTCTGCGCGCAACCCGTTGGCCTTCGTCTGGACCTACCTGAAGCAGGTCGTTGCCGAGCTGCGCAAGGTGATCTGGCCGAACCGCAAGCAGATGGTCAGCTACACCACCGTGGTGCTGGTTTTCCTGGCGTTCATGGTGACGCTGATCGGCCTGGTCGACCTCGGCCTGGCCAAGCTTGTCATGTTCGTGTTCGGCTGACCGCACCGCGCTCGCCCCACGACCATGACGACATGAAGTAACTGAGAGAGGACTGACAACCGTGACTACCTTCGACGGCGACACGCCCGCGGGTGAAACGGTCGACACCGGAGCCGCCGGACCGGCGACATCAACCATTGTCGATGACACCGACACCGCCGTGGTGACCGACCAGGCCGCCCCTGAGGAGCCGGACGAAGACGTCGACCCGGCCGTTGCACTGAAGGCCGAACTGCGCACCAAGCCGGGCGACTGGTATGTCATCCACTCCTACGCCGGCTACGAGAACAAGGTGAAGGCCAACCTCGAGACCCGTGTGCAGAACCTGGACGTCGGCGACTACATCTTCCAGGTGGAAGTCCCGACCGAAGAGGTCACCGAGATCAAGAACGGCCAGCGCAAGCAGGTCAACCGCAAGGTGCTGCCGGGCTACATCCTGGTGCGCATGGAGCTCAACGACGAGTCGTGGGGCGCGGTGCGAAACACCCCGGGCGTCACCGGTTTCGTCGGTGCGACGTCGCGGCCATCCCCGCTGTCGCTCGACGACGTGGTGAAGTTCCTGCTGCCTCAGGGCCAGCCCAAGAAGGTCGCCAAGAGCACGGCCGGCGCTGCGTCTTCCGAGGCCACGTTGGAACGCCCGGAGATCTTGGTGGACTTCGAGGTCGGCGAGTCGGTCACCGTCATGGACGGGCCGTTCGCGACGTTGCCCGCCTCGATCAACGAGGTCAACGCCGAACAACAGAAGCTCAAGGTGCTGGTGTCCATCTTCGGCCGCGAAACACCTGTCGAACTGACCTTCAACCAGGTCGCCAAGATCTAGAGAGGAACACCAACACTCATGGCCCCGAAGAAGAAGAAGAAAGTCGTCGGGCTGATCAAGCTGCAGATCCAGGCCGGGCAGGCCAACCCCGCCCCGCCGGTGGGTCCTGCGCTCGGCCAGCACGGTGTCAACATCATGGAGTTCTGCAAGGCGTACAACGCCGCGACGGAGAACCAGCGCGGCAACGTCATCCCCGTGGAGATCACTGTCTACGAGGACCGCAGCTTCACCTTCAACCTGAAGACCCCGCCCGCCGCCAAGCTGCTGCTGAAGGCCGCCGGTGTGCAGAAGGGTTCGGGCGAGCCGCACATCACCAAGGTCGCCAAGGTGACCTGGGATCAGGTGCGTGAGATCGCCGAGACCAAGAAGGAAGACCTGAACGCGAACGACATCGACGCCGCGTCCAAGATCATCGCCGGCACCGCCCGGTCGATGGGGATCACGGTCCAGTAACCGGGCTCCCGTGGGAGGGCCAGCTTCGGCCCGCCGATGAGCGCTCGCGCGACGAGCAATCATCACTGCACCACAACTCTGACTAGGAGAAAAGAATGAGCAAGAACAGCAAGGCATACCGCGAAGCCGCCGAGAAGGTGGATCGCGATCGGCTCTACACGCCGCTGGAGGCCGCGAAGCTGGCCAAGGAGACGTCGTCGAAGAAGCAGGACGCCACCGTCGAGGTCGCGGTCCGGCTCGGCATCGACCCGCGTAAGGCCGACCAGATGGTCCGCGGCACTGTCAGCCTGCCGCACGGCACCGGTAAGACCGTCCGTGTCGCGGTGTTCGCCGTCGGTGACAAGGCCGAAGAGGCCACTGCCGCCGGTGCCGACGTGGTCGGCAGCGACGATCTCATCGAGAAGATCCAGGGCGGTTTCTTGGATTTCGACGCCGCGATCGCGACCCCAGATCAGATGGCAAAGGTCGGTCGCATCGCCCGTGTGCTCGGCCCGCGTGGTCTGATGCCGAACCCGAAGACGGGTACCGTCACCCCCGATGTCGCCAAGGCCGTCAAAGACATCAAGGGCGGCAAGATCAACTTCCGCGTCGACAAGCAGGCCAACCTGCACTTCATCATCGGTAAGGCGTCGTTCGACGTGAATGCGCTGGCCGAGAACTACGGCGCCGCGCTGGACGAGATCCTGCGGGCAAAGCCGTCGTCGTCGAAGGGCCGCTACCTGAAGAAGGTCGTCGTCTCGACGACCACCGGCCCTGGCATCCCGGTCGACCCGGCGGTCACCCGCAACTTCGCCGAGGCGTAGACCTC
>JAOPWF010000292.1 GCA_025965815.1 Mycobacterium sp. | reverse complement strand
TCACCCGACTTCTAGCGGCCTCGACGGGTTTTCAAACCGCCGGAGGTGGGCGGTCCCAGCGAGATTGCGCGTGTTCAGGGCTGCCGGCGTAGATGATCGGCCATTGGCCGGCACTCGCTGGCTGCTGGCCAAGCTAGGCATTGGACCCCGCACCCAAGCGGTGGTGTTCGTGTCCAAACTCGGCCGCGCACAGGTCTAATGTTGATCGCGGCGGGGCGCCCTTCGGCCTGCCGGGTCAGCGCAACGCGGCGAAGTTGGCAACCGACTTGCGCATATCCGACTCGAGGATCTTGGCGATGAGCCGCCCGGCGAGAAGACCGCCGGAGAGAATGGCAACAAGATGAAAAGTCGACCCTGGGTGATCGTCTGTGATCGCCATCGTTAAGGCGATACTAATTCCGCGGCGCCCGGTGCCACTCAACTCGATCAGACTGGGCTCCTCGTAGCGGGTCACTTCCCAGTGAATGATGTCGCGGAAGCCTTTGACCTTGATCAGCGACGACACGCGCGTGCCCTTTTCGATCACGGAGGGCACGTCACTGCGCCACCCACCGAAAATTGTCATCCACTCACCGAAGCGCTGCAGATTCGAGGCCAGGGCCCACGCATCCTCCGGCTCCACACCAGAGGACACCGACACGGTGACTTTTGCCATGCCTACACC
The DNA here is from genome assembly GCA_025965815.1 of Mycobacterium sp. Classification (GTDB taxonomy): domain Bacteria; phylum Actinomycetota; class Actinomycetes; order Mycobacteriales; family Mycobacteriaceae; genus Mycobacterium. The sequence goes on along the minus strand of JAOPWF010000292.1, from coordinate 11,392 downwards.
ACCCTCTTTGCGCCGCCTGGTTTGTTCCGCTACACCGTTGGGTCAGTGGCGGTGGTCAATACCTCTGCAGGGCCGCGGCGAGGTTCTGCGCGACGGGCCGCGCAGCATCCCCACTGCACCGCGGTCCCGGCGGTGAAGCTCGTGGTCGCAGACAAGCACACGTTCACATTCTTTCGTGGGGTCGGTCGCCGGGCGTGCGTTGGCGGATCGTCATTTCGGAGTCCCGAACGCAGGGTGACGCACAACGACGACCGGGCACCGGCCGTGTTCGGCGCAGTACGCGCTGACCGATCCGAGCAGCAGACCGACGAAGCCGCCGTGGCCGCCGCTGCCGACCACGAGCATTTCAGCGTCTTTTCCGGCGTCGATGAGCATTTTCGCCGGGTGACCGTCGCGGACGAATGCCCGTAGACCGTCGGGTCTGGGCTCACCGAACGCGGCGGCGAGTGCCCCGGTAAGCATTTGTCCGGCGTCCTTGTCGGGCCGGTAGTCGACGGGGACTACGCCATCTCCGAAGTTCAGCGAGAGTTCCCAGCAGGTGACGGCGTCGATCTCGGCGCCGATGGCAGACGCGATCCGTTCCGCCCACCGCAGGGCTTCGGTCGAGGAGTGCGAGCCGTCCACGCCGACCACGATCCGGTAGTGGATGCGCCGCCGCCGCTGATGGGTGTTTCTGCGACGTCTGCGCTATCGGTCTCAGAGATTGGGATGGGGGCCGCCAACCGCGACCGCCGGTGCCCCATTGGTTGGGGGCACCGTGCTGGGCGCCTGGGCGGGTGTGGTTGCGGTCGCAGAACTGGTGGGCAGCGTTGCCGCGGCGGCCTTTTCGCGGGCCAGGAACCCACTGAGCTCACCGATCGCGCTCATCACCGGTGCCGGGAACACGATGGTGGTGTTCTTCTCCACCCCGAGTTCGACCAGGGTCTGCAGGTTACGCAGCTGCAGGGCCAGCGGGTGGGCCATCATCGTGTCAGAAGCGTCGCCCAATGCGGCGGCCGCCAGGGATTCGCCTTCGGCGGCAATGATTTTCGCGCGCTTCTCCCGCTCGGCCTCGGCTTGGCGGGCCATCGCCCGCTTCATGCTGTCGGGCAGCTGAATGTCCTTCAGCTCGACCAGGGTGACTTCCACACCCCACTCCAGGGTGGCCACATCGAGGATTTCCCGGATGTTGGCGTTAATGACGTCAGTTTCCGACAGCGCCTCATCGAGAGTGTGCTGTCCCACGACCTTGCGCAACGTGGTTTGGGCGATCTGATCGATCGCTGCGTTGACGTTCTCGATGGCGACCACCGATTTCACCGCGTCGACGACCCGGAAATAGGCGACCGCGGAAATGTCGACGCTGACATTGTCGCGGGTGATGATGCCCTGGGACTGAATCGGCATCGTCACGATCCGCAACGACACCCTGACCAGGCGGTCGATCACGGGGACGATCACGGCAAGCCCGGGATCCTTCACGCCGACAACACGGCCGAGGCGGAACAGCACACCTTTTTCGTACTGGGTGACCACCCGCAGCGAGAGCGACGCCGCGCCCAGGCCCGCGACGACGATGATGAGCACGATCGGGAGCAGAACATTCATCAGGAGTCCTCAAAAGGATTAGGTTCGGGCGATGCAGGGGGCATGGATTGCGATGCCCTCACGCCGCTGGTCGGTTACCTGGCGAACCCAGCGTGACGCTGGACAACGCCCGGCCGATGGAGTCTTTGGGCCCCCTATTCAGGGACTTCGGACCCGCATTGATCCCAGCGATCGCGGCAGTCCGCGTTGGACACTCATCCTCGCGCCGAGGAGGAAAACCCGATCGCGGCGCCTGCCGGCGCAGGGAACCAAGACACTCAGGTCCACAGAGTCTTCGACAACAGTGGCGGGTAGATAGGCGTCGAACACATCCTGAGCGTCGTTGACCTACATTTACTCGATGTTGTCCCACGTGCTGTGGCCCGTCTTCGTGCCGTTGGCCATATTGCTGGTGGAGCTCGCCCGGCGGCGAAGAAAGGCCATCAGCGTCTTCCTTGCTTTGGGCCTCGGCGTAGGCCGCTACCTGCTGTACCTCATCGTCCTGATTCCGGGCACGTCCCACATCCATACTCGGAGCATCTTCTTACGACTAGCTGCACTTCTGCATCGCCGCCGTGCTGGTGATCTCCGTGCTAGCCACGTGCGTCGGCGGCCTGCTCGACAGCTACCTTTGCGTCAACGCGTTCGCTGTGTTGGCGTTCGTGCTGGCCATCGCCGCCGCCCTGATATCGGCGACAACGTTCGTGTCGGTGTGGTGCCTCGCGGCCGCCGTGCTGAGCCTGCTGGTCTACATCCACTTCAGCGGCGCGGTGAGGCGTGCCCGCGCGCTCTGGCGCGTTCACGACCGGCCTGCGTCATGATGCGTCGCCCGCCGCGCGCCCTGTTCACGGCATCCGATTCGATCAGAGGTCGGTCATGAGCCAGCCGACACTCAAAGGTTCGGACACTGCCGACTCGTCGTCGAGGGCCGCGCTGATGTCGGCGGTCCCCGAGCTGCCTGCGGTCGCTGTGGGCGAGCTGGATTCCATCGCAGGCGTTTTGACTGCGAAGTTTCCCGGATACACTCGCGCCCGCGTGCGGAATGCGGTGTACGCAACCCATCGGCGGCTCGCTGCAGCGGCCCGTGTCCAGACGCACCTGAATCCGCTGACCCTCAACCGTGGCAGGTTCCAACTGGAAGACGCGCCCACCCTGTCCAGCGCCGACCGGTTGTGAACCATGGGTGCTGCCCTACTCTTCGTGGCGATCGGCATCGCCGTGCTTTTCGACGTGACGAACGGTTTCCACGATTCGGCCAACTCCGTGGCCGCTTTGGTGGCCACCCGCGCCGCGACACCCGCGCAGGCGCTCGTGGTGGCGACTGCAGGCAACTTCGCGGGCCCGCTGCTGATGGGCACAGCGGTGGCCAACACGGTAGGCGGGGTCGTCATCGTCGCGCCGCGCGAGACGGTACCGGCGATCGGTGCCGCCCTCACCGCCGCCATCGGATGGAACCTGGTGACCTGGCGGTTCGGGCTGCCGTCGAGTTCGTCGCATGCGCTGATCGGCGGACTCGTCGGCGCAGCCGTCGCCGCGGGTGGGATGGTCGGCGTCCGATGGGGAGGCTTCGCCCACGGTAGGCCCGAAGGAGTGGTCGGGGTCCTGACCGGGCTTGCGATCTCGCCCGTGCTCGGAGTGCTTGTCGGGGCAGCGGGCATCGCGGTGGCCGGCCGGCTCCTGCGACGTGCTCGCCGCGAATTCAACCGCGTTGTGCGGCGGGGGGAGTGGCTCACCGCGTCGGCGCTGGCGTTCAGTCACGGCGCCAACGACGCACAGAAGACCATGGGTGTCGTCGCCTTGTTGCTCTTCTCGACGGGCCACCTGTCGAGTTTCTCCGTGCCGATCTGGGTGCGTCTGATGGCTGCGGGATCGTTGACCATCGGAACCGCGTTCGGCGGCTGGAGAATCGTCCGCACGGTGGGTAGCGGCATCTACCGGATGACCCCGTTGGATGGACTCGTCAGCCAGGGCGGCTCTGCGGCGGTGATATTGGCCGGCGCGGCCCTGGGCGCCCCGGTCAGCACCACGCACGTCGTCGCCTCGAGTGTGGTCGGCGTCGGAATGCAGCAACGCACCCAGCATGTGAGCTGGTCGGTGGTGCGCGAGATCGGGGCTGCGTGGTTGATCACACTGCCGATCAGTGCCTTGGCGGGGGCTGCGGCCTATGCACTGTGGAGGGAATTCACATGAGACTTCCTCGCGCGTGGTTTCTCCCCGAAACCCATGACGTCCTCGGCACGCTCACCGCGCAGCTGGGCATCGTCGAGACAATGATCAGCGTTCTAGGGGCGTGGTGTGCCGGGACCGGCGGCGAGGACACCGTCGTCCAGTTGCGTTCTCTGCTGGCTTCCGAACACGAAACTCGGCGGCGCCTGCATATTCAGGTTCGGTCCAGTTTTTCTACACCCCTCGCCGCAGAGGACCTTTTCGAACTCGGCGAGCGGCTCGGCGGGGTCGCCGAGCGCGCCTACGGTGTTGCACGCGAAGCCGAACTTTCGCGTACTGCCCCCGACCCGCGCCTCGGTGGACAGGTGGAAGCAATCGGGGCCGCGATGACATCGCTCGCCGCAGCCATTCGGGCTCTTCCCCACAGCCACGCCGCGGTATTGGCCGACGAATCGTTGGAGCAGCTGACCCGCGCCGAACACGCATATCGCGAAGCCATCGCCGATCTCGAGCGAGAGACCGACGTGCGTCGCGAGCTGCGGCGGCGCGAGCAGTATCGCCGGGGCGAACTCCTCGCCGAGGCAATCCAGCACCTGGCACGGCGCACGTGGTACGCGGTGTACAAATCCCAGTAGCGCCTCGAAAGCTCGCTGCAATCGTATCCGCCTTATCTGCTGTTGCACGTGGGACGAACGGGTGGCGTTGCCCACATTCCGAGTACACGCGGCTGGCCTACAGCCCGCTGAAAGGTCGCGCAGCCAAGGTTGTTGTCCCATAACGTGCCCGTCGACCCACCGGGTGGCATGGTCACGATGGGGAAGTCCGATCCGACCGAGAACACTTGGGGCCCGTCGCGAGCCGTCTACACGTGAATGATCGTCGGCAGCGGCCTGCACTACCAGTTGCCAGCGGAAGCAATCCCTGCCCGCCTGATCCTCGCCCCTGATCGCGCGGAAGTCAGCGCCCGCAAGAGCGCAGAGCCTTCCGTGTCATCCGCTCTCACACGGGCTTAACCACCGTGGCCGCACCCGATTCCATGCGATTCCTGAGTTGCCAGATGCTGGACCCGACCATGTAGGTGTTCATCACACGGTCCGGAGTGATCTTCAGGAAGCAGATCCGCGTTTCGCCGCGCCGGTGGGACTCTCCATAGGACTTGAGGATTCGGCGACCCACCCAGAAGCGTCGGAAAGCATCCGTCCCTTCGCCGTCAGTCCACTCCAGGATCTCGGCTTGCCCGTGCAACTGGATAGTGGGTGGTGGAAGAAACCACAGAAGCCGTCTGGTCAACGGGATTACCAGCGAGACAGTCGAATCCTGGGCAATATTCTGCGCTTTGCGCAGATGTCGTCGCGTCATCACAAAGAGCGTGAGGTCACGGTCGGGGCCCGCCACGCCGTAGTTAACTCCCGCCGAGTAGGGCTTGCCCGCTTCGTCGCTCGTGGAAAGCACCGCGAAGTTTCGCTTCCGCAGGTGGCTGAGAACCAGCTCGAACGTCACTGGTCGGTCCTTCACAATTTCAACCCGCAGCAGAAAGCCAATGGCGCGGGCCGGCGTGTCAGGTTGTCAGCTCGAACGCTGACTCCAGCCGGGGCGACGCCCGCGCCGAGGTTGAGACAGACCGCGGCATACATCACAAACCCTCTCTGATCGATCGCCTTGTAAACGCTCTCGATGGCAACCACCGACATTTCGGCGTCGATCACCCGGAAGTAGGCGACCGCGGAAATGTCGACGCTGACATTGTCGCGGGTGATGATCGCGAGCGGGCGCGGGCAGCAGCAGAAAGGCCGCGGCCGAACAGCCACGCTGCGAGGGCTCCGAGTGCGAGTAGCCAAGCCAGGCCGAGCAATAGGGGTCCGGTTTCGTCGAAGTGGCTGGTGAGCCCGCCGTCGAGCAGGACACGATAGGGGCCGTAGCCCGGTAACGCGTGAGCCCAGGCCGGTGGCTGTGTGCGCAGCATCGGGCTCTGCGCGATGCCGAGGTCAAGGAACGGCACGAGGAAGGCGATGAGGACCCCACCGACGCGCCCGAAGATGGGGCCGAGGCATACCCCGAGCAGCGCGTAGATGGCGGCCAGCAGCAGGTTGGCGCCGGCGTAGACGCCCCATTGGCGGGCGTCGAATACGGTGGCAGTGACCGCGAGCGAGGCCACGCTGACCAGCAGTACGGCCAGCGCGATCACGCCGAGCCGGGCGGACAGCAGCGCCCCGGTGCGGAATCCGGTCAGGGTGAGGCGCTGGTCACCGGAGCGGGCGTCGAGGACTATGAACAGCCCGGCGAGGGTGGCCAGCGAGGCGATGGCGATCGGCGTCATCGTCCCGGCATGCACGTCGGGCAGCCAGAACGTCGGGTTGACCGCGCGGCCGTCCTCCACGAGGGACAGTGACATGGGCTTGCCGGGAGTGATCGCCTTGGCCATCAAGATGAACGCGATCGGCACCACGATGAGCAGGACCCAGAGCACCGGGTTGCGGCGGTAGTCCCGCAGCCCCATTCGCAGGCCTGTGGCGAATTGGTCCCAGTAGGATCCGGCATGGACCCGCGAACGTGTGCGATGGGCGACGCGGGTGGTGGTCGTGACCAGGATCCAGGCAACGGCGAGCGCGCCGACGGTCCATGCCAGCGCCCAGCCGAGGTCGCCGAGCCGGCCGCTGTGCCCGGAAGGCAGGTCAACCATCCACAGCGTGACGAAGTGGGTGGGCAGCCATCGGGTTGCGACTCGGTCCGGTGAACCCATGCTGGGACCGAAGAACACGTCCATGATCCAGAGGAACAGGATCAGCACGGTGCCGTTGACCGGGCTGCGCACCAGCGCGCCGACCATCGCCCCGATCGCCAGGTAGATCGCCGCGAACATCAGCGTTCCGCCGATCGCGCGCACCGGATTGTCGATCCCGGTGCGCGCGGCCAGCGCCGCCAGCGCTGCGGCCGACACCAGCACCGCCAGCACCAGCCCCGTGATCATCCGGGCGGCGACCAGCCTGACGGAGGACAAACCGGCCAGCACCAGCCGGCGATCGGCGGCGCGGGCCGCGCGGGTCTGGAAATACATGGCGACAGCGGCGAGAAATCCTGCCGCCCAGCCCGCGGTGGCGGTCTGCACCGCCGGCCCGATCCCACCCAGCAGTTTGGCCGCATCGGCGATCGGCGCGGCGGCCACCACAACGAACGCCACCGGCACCAGCGCCAGCGCCAGGATGTTGACCGGGTTGCGGACATAATCGGCGAGGAAGCGCCGCACGAACAAGGCAGTGTCCCAAGGCGATCCGGCGATGCGACCCGCGGTGGTCACCTCGGCGCCGTCCTACCTTCGCTGAGCTGCACGATGCGGTCGAAACGCTCCTGGTCGGCCACGAAATGACTGATGATCAGCACAGTGCGGCCCAACTGGCGGCGCCCGGCCACGAGCTTCCAGAACTTCAGATAGGTGTCCCAGTCGAACCCGGCGTAGGGCTCATCCAGCAGCAGCACCTCAGGGTCGGCGAGCAAGGCCAAACCCAGATTGAGCTTCGCCAGAGTGCCGCCGGAGAGCTGGTCGGCGCGGGTCGTCGCGTACCGCTCGAACCCCAGCTGGCATACAGGCTACGGCGCGAGCGCCGCTCGGCGGCCGGGTCCATCCGGTAGGCGCGGCCGAAGAGTTCGAAGTGCTCGTCGCAGGTCAGCCGCTCGTAGACCACCGGTTGCTGCGGGCAGTACCCCAACCGCCCCGACCAGGTCACAGTGCCGGCGTCGGGGGCCAGGGCGCCGACGAGGATCTTCATCAGGGTGGACTTGCCCGATCCGTTCTCCCCGACCAGCCCGACCACCTCTGCGGGCCACAGCGTCAGATCAGCGCCGCGCAGTACCGGCACCCGGTGTCGGGCCGGCCACACCCCGCGTCGGTAGGTCTTCTCGATCCCCGACGCCTCGAGCACCGGCGCGACGCCCGCATGGAGGTCGCCGGGCAAGCTAGGGGCAGGAGTCGTGCTTGCGGGAGTAGTCGAACTGCCCATCTCGTGCCTACCTGCGCTCGGCCGGGCGGTTTGGGTCGTCACGGCTGTGCCTGCCCCCGCCGCAGAACTGCTTGCCGATCGCGGTATTCGTTCTCGTCGATCTCACCGTGGGCGAATCGCTCGGCGAGCAGCTGCTCCGCTGTGGGTAACGCGGGTAGCTGGGCGGGCTGTCGTCCGTCTCGCGCCCTCGATCGGACCAGCACTGCGATGCCGGCGATCACCAGACCCCAGAACAGCACCATCCCGACGATCATCGTGGTATAACCCCAGCCACCAAGATCATGGCCATACCAAAACATCACGTTGATCTCCTCCTCAATCCTTGACCGTGGCCGCCTTCGCGGCACCGCGAAGTGCTCAGGCCACCAGCGGGCCCTGGAGCCCTTTGACCACTGTCGACTCGAGACCCCGCCAATAACAGGGTCTTACTGCCCACCTGGACGGGTCCTTCGCCATCACCGGAGATCGCAATTCCCCTCAGCGCGCGATGCTCGACCGCACCACGCATTGAGACGCGCGTGGGGCCGCTCTCGCTGCTGCCGAAGGAGAGCCAACGCCACCGACGCCCAGATACCGTCATGAGCCCGGTCTCAACGAGCCCGGTCGTGGGCAACATCGAGATACCAATTGCCCACGCAAAGAAAGTTGCCGCAAGCATGAAAACCGAAAACTCGTGACCTTCACCAACCGGCGGACGCCGCACTGGTTGTCGGTCATCGGTTGACCGACAAGGGCAGCGCATCGCCGCTATCACGGTGGAGTCGCCCCGAGGTGGTGTGGTCGGGCCGGAATCGTAGTGACACGTGGACGCCATCCTGCATGCCTGGCATGCCTGATAGGGGCCTAGCCTTGTTGACTGTGGGCAAGTCGGTCCTGCAGTCTGCTGAGTGTTTTGTGACCTCTGCGCCGAGATGAGAACCGACCGTGGCCTCGCGACCCGGCGGATGGCCTTCGACACGCGATATTGGACAGGTAAGCAATGGGTAGTTCGCCGCTGACACCTCGCAAGTACAAGACGCGGGCGTGGTTGATCGCGGCCGCGGCGGGTTGCGTAATTCTCGTGGTCGTAACCGTCGTAGCGACACGCGTTTTCGGCCTCGCCGACTCGACGGACCGTACCTCGAACGAACGTACGGCGCAGGACCGCTGCGAACCCGAGGTACTGAACCGGTTGGCATCACCGTCAACGGCGAAACTATCGAACGTCGAGGCGGTATGCACAGCCCTGGACCCTGATAGCAAGGATTTATTCTCACTATTCGACGACCCTCTTAAAGGGGTCGACCACTCCCGGATCACGGTGTGGAACGTCTCTGGCGTCGTGGATGCGCAGAACGCGTTCGGGGCCATGATCCATGACCCCTTCAGCTGCCGTGCCTACTTCATCGATGGCAACCTGGCTCACACCCTCGTTCTTCTCGACCACGACCACTGATGGTCCATGGGTAGGTGGAGAGCGCGCGCTCGTTCCGCCCAGATTCTTGTGAGCCAGGGTGTTGTCGATCAGGGAGGTGATCGCGCGGCGAAATGCGGAACCCGACCCGAGCGCGACCACAATCACTAACGCAACCAACAAAACGCCCCGACCGGTGGCCAGCGCGTTCTGTAACCGATAACGCGGTCTGGCATCGGTGAGAGATCGGCGCACCCGCACGGCGGGTACATCGGCCTGGCCCAAGCACTGGGCGGTGGAGCCACTTTCACGCTCACCATTCCCGCCTTCCCGCCGCACCAGTCAGGCCAGTGCCATGAAGAGCTTCTCCAGCTCGGCTTCGGTCATCGGGTTCTCGCCATCGGCCCCGGTGCCGGCGATGCATTCTCGGAGCCCCGTGGCAACGATCTTGAATCCGGCTCGGTCCAAGGCGCGAGACACCGCGGCGAGCTGGGTGACCACGTCCTTGCAGTCGCGGCCCTGCTCGATCATTGAGATCACGCCGTTCAGCTGTCCTTGGGCGCGTCGCAGTCGATTCAACACTGCGGCGATGCTGTCCTCGTCCCCAACCATGGGTGTCCTTTCGTCTCCGTAGCAATTGCAACACATTACCCGCCGGGGTATATGCCCGACCGCAAACGAGCTCAGCCTGCGACGGATGCCTGCTGTCGACGGACGAGCCGGGCGAGGGGGCAGTGCGCGTACCGGTTGCAGACGAAGGACATACCAGCGGCGACCAGAGCCAGCGCTCCGGCGCCGGTGCCGACGGCCGGGCTGATCTGCTCGGCCATGATGAGCGATGCCATCAACAGCACGAACCACCCGAAGATGCTGCGCAGCGTGGCCGGGTCGACGAACGCTATGAGGCGCCCGCCGATCAGGGCACCGATCGCGGCCGCTGCGGTGACGAAAGCGGCGAGCCGCCAATCGATTTGCTCGCTGGCGAGATGCCCTGCTAGTCCGGCGAATGACTGCATCGAGATGACGACCAACGAGGTCCCTACCGCAACGGGCATCGGCAACCCGGCCATCAGCGCCAGTGCCGGCACCAGCAGAAAACCGCCGCCGGCGCCGACGAGTCCGCTGATCATGCCGACGGCGAGGCCGATCCCGGTGATCCGGACCAGCGGCAGAGACCGGTCACCCACGGTGCCGCCGGTGTCCTTGCGGACGCGCAGCATCGCCGCACCGGCGGCGACCATGATCACCGCGAAGGCCACCAACAGCACGCTGCCCGGAATGAGCCGCGCCACCAGCCCGCCTCCGTAGGCGCCGGTCATCGCCACCGACCCGAACACCACCGCGACCCGCCACCGCACCCGCCCGGCACCGGCATGGGTGATGGCGGCGATCGCGCTGGTCACCCCTACCACCAGCAAGGACGTCGCGATCGCGGGCTTGGGGTCCATGCCCCCGACATACGCGAGCAACGGCACCGTCAGGATCGATCCGCCGCCACCCAAGAGGCCCAGCGAGACGCCGACGAGGACGGCCAGCGCGATGGTGAGTGTGATCATGGCGGCTAGTTCGCCTTGCCCGACGGGGTAGGCGAGCTGACGGGCTGAGCTACTAGCGTCGCGGCGTCGCAGGTGGCGCCCCGGTTGTAGGGCAGCCGCGACAGCGCAATACCCATTGCGCACGTATTGGTCAGTGCCGCGGCGGCCAGACCGCCGCCGATGCCTGCGGCGAGCCACTTCAAACTCGGTGCCGCAACGCTGCCCAAGATGCTGGTCAGCACTATCGAGCCTGCGACGAGTCGCACCTGGCGCTCGAGGTCCCACCGCTGGACCCCGCGGTTGACCGCGAATCCCTTCGCCTCCCAGTAGGTCATCCCACCGTCGAGGATCTGCACGTTGCCGAGACCGGCTGCCCGCAGGGTCGCTTGGGCCTGGGCGGCCCGCTGACCGGAGCGGCACACCAGCACCACTTCCTGGTCGAGGTGCTCGATGATCTCGTCGCGGTGCTGACGCAGCAGATCCAACGGGACGTTGTATGCCCCGGCGATGTGGGCGGTTTCGAACTCGCCGGGGGTCCGGACATCGAGGACCTGCGGTGGGGCCGCGGAGCTCAGCCGCACGCTGAGGTGCTGCGAATCGATGGCAGTAGGGGCGGACATGTCGATCGGTCCTTCCGGCTGGCGGTGGTGTGCTTCGGCGATACCACCGGGGGTATATTCGGAACTAATGATGACATACCCCCAGGGGTAAATGCAACAGGGAATACTGGTACCCCT
>JAOPWF010000109.1 GCA_025965815.1 Mycobacterium sp. | reverse complement strand
GGTGCCCGAGCCGTTCGCGGTGATCGCGCATCACCCGCGGCTGCTCGTCGCCAACGCGGTGCATGAAACCCTGCTCGGCTCGGCGTCGCGGAAACTGCCGGCCAACGTTCGCGAGCTGGCGGTGTTCTGGACCGCCCGGACCGTCGGGTGCTCGTGGTGTGTCGACTTCGGCTCGATGCTGCAGCGCCTCGACGGCCTGGACGTCGACCGGCTGAAGGACATAGAGAACTTTGCAACTTCTCCACATTTCTCCCACGACGAGCGTGCCGCCATCGCCTACGCCAACGCGATGACGACCGATCCGCATTCCGTGACCGACGAGCAGGTCGCCGATCTACGGCAGCGATTCGGCAATGACGGCGTGGTCGAGCTGACCTATCAGATCGGCGTGGAAAACATGCGGGCCCGGATGTACTCGGCCCTGGGCATCACCGAGCAGGGCTTCAATTCCGGTGATGCGTGCCGGATTCCCTGGATCAGCGAGCCGAATCACTCGGCGGGCGAAGCGGCGAGCCGGTGAACTTGTCCGGGTTCGCGACATCCCACACGGCGCACACCTTGCCGTCGCGCACGGTCATCGCGACGATGTGCCGGAGCATCTCGGGATGGCCGTCGGCGGCCGGGACACCCGGTGTGTAGGCACCCAGTTCGCCGTTGATCAGCGCCAACTGGTTCGACGTGAAGAACGCCGGACCGTAGCGGCGGGCCAGGCCGAACAGGAAACGCGCCACCTTGTCCGGTCCGTGGATGACCCGGGCGGCGGTCGGGGCCCTGCGGTTGGAGTCCCCGGTGAAGGTCACCTCGGGATGCAGCAGGCCGACCACCGCGGCCATATCACCCGCCGCCATCGCGGCCATCAGCCTGCCCACCATCTCGTCGTGCTGACCGTCGGCCGCCGGGGCCGGGTCGGCAGACACCGTCCGCCTGGCACGGGAGGCCAGCTGCCGGGCGGACGCCTCACTGGTCTGCAACGCGTCGGCGATCTCGGCGAACGGCACGGCGAACCCGTCGTGCAGGACGAAGGCGACGCGCTGATCGGGCGTCAGCCGCTCGAGCACCACCATCGCCGCGAATCGGGCATCCTCGTGGGCCACTACCGCCGACAGCGGATCCGAATCATTCAGCGGCGTCACCACCGGTTCGGGCAACCACTCACCGAAATACGCCTCGCGGCGGTGGCTGGCCGAGCGCAGCCGGTCGAGCGCTAGCCTGCTGACGACGGTGGTGAGCCACGCCCGGAGGTCCGCGATGGTGTCTTCGGATCGGGTCGCGGCGTCCCACCGCAGCCAGGCGTCCTGGACGATGTCCTCGGCGTCGGCGACGGTGCCCGTGAGCCGGTAGGCGACCGCCAGCAGGTGCGGCCGCAACGCCTCGAACTCCCCGACCCGCGTACTCGCGGTCATGCCGCCAAGCCTAGTTGGTCGGTTCGGACGACCGAATCCGTCGCCGAATTACCATGCGGGAAGCAAATCCATTGTTCGTGCGCGCGTAGACGACTGAGACCGTAGTCTCGTCGGTTCGAGGCGGTCAAGCAGGGAGATGCCATGAGTAAAGACGAAATCGTCCTCGAACCGGGCGACGCGGTGCCCGGCACCGTCGAGAGTAAGGGACTCAAGGGCGGGGCGCTCGGCCTCGTTTCCAGCGTGGTGGTCGGGATGGCGTCCACCGCCCCGGCATACAGCCTGGCGGCGACGCTGGGCCTCATCGTGGCCAGCGGCGGCAGCCTGCTCGCCGGCGAGAAGGCGCCGGCCATCGTGCTGCTGTCCTTCATCCCGATGTATCTCATCGCGGTCGCCTATCAGGAGCTGAACAAGGCAGAACCCGACTGCGGCACCACCTTCACGTGGGCGTCACGCGCCTTCGGACCGATCGTCGGCTGGCTCGGCGGCTGGGGCATCGTCGCCGCCGACGTGATCGTGATGGCGAACCTGGCCCAGATCGCCGGGGCGTACTCGTTCACCTTCGTCGGTGACCTCGGCTGGCATTCGGTGGCCGACCTGGCGAACAGCACCTTGTGGGCCACCGTCGCCGGCCTCATCTGGAACCTCGTGATGACCTACACCTGCTACCGCGGCATCGAGGTATCGGCGCGACTGCAGTACTTCCTGCTCGGCTTCGAGGTGATCGTCCTGATCGTGCTGTCGGTGTACGCACTGGTCAAGGTGTACGCCGGCCGCGCCGAGTCGTACTCGGCGCACCCATCGCTGTCCTGGTTCTGGCCCGGTGGACTGGACTTCGGCACGGTGATCGCCCCGGCGATTCTCACCACCATCTTCATCTACTGGGGCTGGGACACCGCCGTCGCCTGCAACGAGGAGTCCGACGACCCCGGCACCACACCCGGCAAGGCCGCGGTGCTCTCCACCTTCCTGCTGCTGGGGACCTACGCGATAGTCACCGTGGCGGTGATCGCGTTCGCGGGCACCGGCACCGAGGGCATCGGCCTGGGCAATCCGGACAACTCCGGTGACGTTTTCGCCTCGATCGGGCCGGCCCTGTTCGGCGACAGCGTCATGGGCCACATCGGCCTGCTCCTACTGTCGGCGTCGATCCTGACCTCCGCGTCGGCGTCGACGCAGACGACGATCCTGCCCACCGCCCGCACCACGCTGTCGATGGGCGTGTACCGGGCACTGCCGACGTCGTTCGCCAAGATTCATCGCAGGTACCTGACGCCGACGACGTCGACCATCGTGATGGGTGTCGCCTCGATCGCGTTCTACCTGTTGTTCACCGTGATCAGCACCAACCTGCTGACGGCACTGATCGGCTCGGTCGGCTTGATGATCGCGTTCTACTACGGGCTCACCGGTTTCGCCTGTGTCTGGTACTACCGCAAGACGTTCACCTCGTCGGCGCGCAACTTCATGATGCGATTCCTTGTGCCCCTGCTCGGTGGGATCGTGTTGTTGGTGGTGTTCGTGTACGGCTTGCTGCAGTACGCCAAGCCGGACTGGCTGACCGACAGCGACGGCAACAACGTCACGATCTTCGGCTTCGGCGCCGTGGCCGTGGTCGGTATCGGTGCGCTGGTGCTCGGATTGATCCTCATGGCGGTCTGGTGGGTGATGTCCCCGGACTTCTTCCACGGCCGCACGCTCGAGCGCCGTGCCGATCTGCTGCTGGAACCGGCGGATGCATCGGTGGCACGCTTCGAGCCAACCTTCATCTCGCCAGAATTGTCGAACCTCCCCTGTGGCGAGCGGGCGGTGTATCCGACGACCGGCAAGGAATTCTGCAAGGTCGGCAGCTGAGCCTCAGCTGCGTTTCCCGTTTACCGTTCG
>JAOPWF010000100.1 GCA_025965815.1 Mycobacterium sp. | reverse complement strand
TCATCAGCGCGCTGGTCAACCTTCCCATCAACACCGCTCAACAGAGCTGGTCGGTGCTCGCCCCGCCCAGCGACTGGGCCAGCGTGCGCGACCGCTGGCAGATCGCTCACCTGGCACGCACGATCACCGCCGTGTCCGCGTTCACCGCCCTTGTGGTAGCTGCCATCACACAGCGGCCCACCTCACGGCGGGATCACCGGCGATGATGGCTGCACCGATGTACCAACTATCCGTGGTGACAACGTGACGCTGATACCGAGCTCGGCTGAGCGTTCGGCACGGACCGCTAACCACAAAAACCCCGGTGGCCCGCCAATACGGTCGCTTGACAGATGCCGAGACTGCCCGCGTTTGTGTCACTGTGGTAGCGCATCGCACTCCGTTTGGGGGGATGGCTAGTGAGTAGCGACGTGGTGACCGCTGGCCACCGCAGCGGCGACTCGATGGCAACACAGGCGGAGGAGACCGATGCGGCGCTTGCCGCTCGTTTCGAACGTGACGCCATCCCACTGATGGATCGACTTTTCGGTGGCGCGCTCAGCATGACACGAGATCGGCGCGACGCTGAGGACCTGTTGCAGGAGACGATGTTACGTGCTTACAAGGGTCTTCGATCGTATCGTGAGGGCACCAACCTCAAGGCATGGCTATACCGGATTCTCGCCAACACTTGGATGAGCACTTGCCGGATGAAACGGCGGCGCCCGGCTGAGTATTCGGTCGACCAGATCACCGATCGCCAACTGGCGGCTTATGCCGCCCATGGCTCGGCCGGCCTGCGCTCGGCCGAGGTAGAAGCCCTGGAATCGTCACCTGACGCCTTGATCAAGGCAGCGCTGGACACGTTGCGCGAAGACTTTCGGATCACGGTGTACTTCGCCGATGTGGAGGGCCTCTCGTACAAGGAGATCGCCGAGATCATGAACACCCCGGTCGGCACAGTGATGTCGCGGCTTCACCGAGGACGGCAACAGCTGCGCGCGCTTCTTTCCACCCTGGCAACGGAACGACGATTGGTGCATACCCATATTACGAACGACGCGACGAAACCCGCGTCGTGATGCTGGTGGCCACCGTGGTGGCCGATCGGTTGCCAGGGTGCTGACCCATGCGCGGCCCGCTACCGGCCACCTAGTCGGGAAGGACGCCCGGCTACTGGCGACGCTGGGCCGTTATCTTCCGACACGGATTCTGGAGAGTCTGCGCCGCAGCGTCTTTCGGCTGCCCGCACCGGGTCTCGCGTGGCCGCGGTGATAGAGGAGGAACGCGATGATGTTGTCCCACCAAGAACAGGTGCACGCCCTTGATCTGGCGTTCGGTCGGATGGCCACTGAGGTCGGCCTGCATGCCTGGTCGCTGCCTCAGCTGACGATGAGGGAGAAGGCATTTGTGTTCTTGGCCGCCGACCTATGCACGGCCAGTATCGGATTTCCGCTTGCCACTCACGTTCAGATGGCCGGCGCAAATGGCGTCAGCATGCCGGAATGCATCGCGGCGATCCGGCACCTCGCGCCCTATGTGGGGTATCCAGCGGCGGCGCTCGCATTACAGCAGCTGCGCACCGATGATCCGGCGGGAAAGGGTCGTTCGATAGAGATGCAGCGCCAGATGCTGCCCGAGGACGTCTTCGCCACACTCACAGCGCTTGATGAGGACTTCGCCGGGTTCGTGGCCGAGCAGTTCAACCAACGGTGGGAGGGGGACGACGAATTATCGGCGCGAGAGCGGGCGCTGAGTTGCCTGGCCGCCGATGTGCTTAACCAAATCCTCGACGAATCCTTCGCGCTGCATGTCGATCTCGCGACCGCGGCCGGCGCGGGCCGCGCGCAGATCGACGCGGTGCTGCTGTTGGTGGCTGAGTACGGGATAGCGAAGGCGTGGCGGGCCTACCGTGCGTTAGGGGATCTCTAGCGTTGTCCCTGCGGGACTGCGCCACACAAATCGCTCAGTCGCTGGACGGCGAGCTCCGACCGGCACTGATGTGCCTTGGCACCGGTCTTGGCCGTGCCATGGGCAGGGTGAGCCACGACTCGGGCACTCCCGCGTTGGCCATGCCAGGCAGTATCGGCTTGAAGTGAAACAGGGCGGCGATCCCGGAAAGTCTTTCGCCGCAACGCCAGTCGAAATCACCGCGAGGCAGGCAATGTTCATTGGTAGCCTTCGGGCTTGGTGCTGTCAATACGCC
The DNA here is from genome assembly GCA_025965815.1 of Mycobacterium sp. Classification (GTDB taxonomy): domain Bacteria; phylum Actinomycetota; class Actinomycetes; order Mycobacteriales; family Mycobacteriaceae; genus Mycobacterium. The sequence continues at coordinate 3,074 of JAOPWF010000100.1, read as the reverse complement.
AAGCCGACTGCTTGGCGGATGGTCTGCGGTTGCTGCAGCGCGTCCAACATCGCGTGGGCAACGTCGGCGCGGGAGATGGTCGAACCCCGGGGCACGTTGGCGCCCAGCGCCATCCGGTACTGCCCGGTGAGCGGCTCGTTGACGAGCTTTGGAGGCCGCACGACGGTCCAGGCGATACCGCTGCGCTGTAACTGGGCTTCCATCTCGGCGAGATCGGCGTAGGCGTCGTGCAGCAGCGCCTTAAGGGCGGGCCGAAGTAGCCAACGAGTGACCACGCTTTCGCCCTGGGGTACCGGACCAACCGGCATCGCGCTGACCGCGATGAAGCGGTCTACTGCGCAAGTGTCCATCGCGCTCAGCACGGCCCGGGTACTGGTGGAGGCGACCGGCCCGTGTTTTCGTCCGCGCGGCCCCACCGCCGACAGCACGGCGTCGCTTCCGCCGATCGCCGGAGCAAGTATGCCGGGGTCGTCGAGGCCTGCGACGGTGACGATCCTCAACGCCGGATCGCGCACCGTCAGGCGGGCAGCGTCGCGGACGACCGCGGTCACCGCGTGTCCCCGCTGCAGGCCCTGCTCCACCAGCTGCGTGCCGACGCCCCCGGTTGCCCCGAACACCGTGATCTTCATATGCCGCTCCGAAACCTCAGTCTGTGAGTGCCTCAGGACCATCTCGCCGCGTCCTACCGTCACCATATATGATAATCATAGGACTGTACAATATGAAGCCATGACGGCGCCTATGTCCCACCAGTCGCCATATCGGCGACCTAGCCGTTTCGGCGAAACCTGATGAAGGAGTTCCTCATGCAGTTTGTTTCCGTGGTGTCGGTCCCGGTGAGCGATCAGGAACGGGCCAAACGCTTCTACGCCGAGCAGCCTGGCCTTGAGGTAGTCGCGGAGGCCAGTTTCGGTGATGAGATGCACTGCATTCAGGTCGGTATTCCAGGTGCCCAGACCAGCCTGACCCTCGTCAACTGGTTTGATGAGATGCCTGCGGGGTCGCTGCGCGGGCTGGTCATCGATTGCGGGAGTCTCGACCACGACTACCGAACGTTGGTCGAGCGGGGGGTTCCGTTCATCGGGCCGCCCGAGCCCCAGTCTGGCGGCATATTCGCCTTTCTCACCGATCCGGACGGAAATCGGATCAGCCTGCGCCAGGCTGGTAGATAGCTCGAATGCATCTACATCGGGGAGAAGACCTGCTGCAGCGTCGCCGCCGCGTCGGGGTCACCCTCGATCTGCACGCGGTCTCCGGGGTGGCCCCGGGCGAGCTCCATGAATCCCTGTCGATCGGTGACAATCCTTACCGCGGCGGCGTCGCCGACCCCGCCGGGGGTGATATCGAGGATGTCACCCCGCCAACGCCGGCGACGGTCTATGAGCTGACCGAGCGCGGCTACGCGATCAAGGCGGCGATCCTCGAACTCGCGCGCTGGGGACGCCCCCTGCTGCGCGACGCACCCGAGGACCAGTTGCCCGACAGCGCCCTATCGCTCGGCCTCGATGTCGTAAGTCTCATCCACGCCGGCCGCGGCATCGGGGTGGAGTGCTGCCTGTCGGGATTCGATTCGGCCATGGCGAGTATCGGTTCGGGTGACACTAACGATGTGACGTGCGGTTGAAAATCGCCGCGGAGTCGATTTCGCCTTGGTTAGTCCGTGCCAGTCGCAGAAATGCCTCTTGGGCAATGCCTTCGGCTTCGCCGACATCTCCGAGCATCTGGTGAGCGAGATTGACCAGGTACGGGCGGTGGCTGCGCCACGCCTCACTGACTTGGTCGCGCCCGCCTACCGACGATGAATCGCTCATGCCTTTACGACGAATCAGCGCACAGAAAAGTTACCCCGACGGACTTGTAACTTTTTCGGTCGCCGGTCCGTCCTTGATTCACATGAGCTGTCCGAGTTCGTGCGAACACTCTAGGAAGGAACCGCATCATGACGATCGTTGTCACCGGAGCGACCGGAAATGTCGGCCGACCGCTCGTCACACAGCTGGTGAACGCAGGTGTCGAGGTGCGCGCGGTCACCCGCGACCCAAACAGCGCGGGGTTTCCCGCCGAGGTCGAGGTGGTGAGCTCGGTGGCTGCCGGGTTGCCCGGCGCGTCGGCGGTGTTCCTCAATTCCCGGGCGCTGGGCGATGAACTCGCCGAGGTCGTGGACCTGGCGCGGCGTGTTGGGGTCACCCGCCTTGTTGCGTTATCGGCCATCAACGCCGATGACGACTTCGCGCGCCAACCGTCGCGCTTTCGCGGCGACCGCAACAAAGAGGTGGAGCAACTCGCCGTCGACTCCGGTTTGGCGTGGGTGAGTCTGCGCCCATCCCTGTTCGCCTCCAACTTCGCCGGCATGTGGTCGGCACAGATCCGGGCCGGCGACGTCGTCCACGGTCCGTACGTCGCAGCGTCGAGCGCGCCCATCGTCGACAGTGACATCGCTGCGGTCGCCGCAGAGGCGTTGCTCACCGACGAGCTTGCGGGCCAGAAGATCCCATTGACCGGACCGCAAGCGTTCACCAATGCAGAGTTGGTGGAGGTCATCGGCACAGTCCTCGATCGTCGCCTCCGCTACCAGGAAGTTCCCCCCGACCTGGTGCGCCAACGCTTCATCGGGTTGGGCTTCTCGGCCGAGTTCGCCGATGCGTACATGGCCCTGCAAGCAAGCACCGTCGAGAAGCCAGCCCTGGTGACGCACGAAGTGGAGAAGGTCCTCGGCCGCGCCGCTACGCCATTCGCGCAATGGGCTGCGGATCATCAGGCCCTATTCGCCAAATAAGAACGGAAAGAAGACATGTCCGATCCCCGCCCCCCGCGCTGGCTCAAGCCGATGAACAAGATCATGATCGCCGTGCAAAAGCTCGGCATACCCACCGGGCCGGCGATGGTCTTGACGGTGAGGTGAGCCCGTCGTAGTGGTCCAGTCGTTGTGGGACTCTGTTGCCCGGTGTTCGGGCGAGGAAGAATCAACAACGACATGGCATCGAACAAGCGCCGGCGGCATACGCCGGATCAGATCATCCGCAAGCTGGCCGAGGGCAACAAACTCCTCGGGTCCGGCCAGGAACTCAGCGAGG
>JAOPWF010000076.1 GCA_025965815.1 Mycobacterium sp. | reverse complement strand
GAAATTTCCACTGGACGCCTGAGAAAGCCACGATGAGCTTCCGTTGGACGCAACGTCACGCCGAAGAGAGTATGGGAATTTGATGGCAGACTAGTTTCTTGCATTCAAAGCTGACTGGTCGCGGAGTCCGAATTCACTGTCTTGGCCGAGAATATGCTGGCGTATTCACAATTTAGTAGTTGTCGGTTCAGTGGGAGTGATTCCATTCGCGAGTTGTTCGATCAAAGTGTCACCGTTGCATGGAGGATAGCTCGCGGCTCAGAAGTGCATGTTCGGTGGTTTACGATCTTGACGGCACCGAAGCGCCTTAGTCGGTGAAACTCGGTCCTGGTGGTGTTGACTACGGGATCAAAGTGTTCGACGACAATGCTGCTGAGCTTCGCGATGCGCTGGCCCGTTTCGTCGAGTACGCGCGCCGCGCCGGAGGTTGGAAGGGACAGCGTTCCGCCGGCGGTGACGCATCGTTTTCGGCTCGACGTGATCGGACCACAAGCGGATCCGGGCATGGGTGTGGGAGGACGGCTGCTCGGTCTCGAACCGGGGCGAGTGTTGTCGTTTGCCACGAGCATGGGACCACCTCGACCAGGGATTCCAGCGGCCTGACCGCGTGCAGTTCGCGGCGATTGTGTACGTGTTCACCAGCGGGTGCGTGTAGCTGGAGGTGTCGCTGTCGTTGGGGTCGCCTTCTAGTTCGCGCGGCGCGGCGTCGGCCGGTGAACTGATCGGCGTCATCAGGTGTCAGCTAAACCCTGCCTGGTAAAGACCCGGTGGATCGCATGACCGAGCGCGCCGTCGCCGAACGGTCATCGCCCGGCCTGTTCGTCGCCGAACGACGTCTGTGCGGCATGCCGCGTGCCGGCTCCAACCAGTGACGGTCGAGCGCGTCAGCGGACAAATCGCGGGACGGCCTCGGGATCTTCAGCTCAGGTGAAGTCAACGACGCGCATTGGCGCGATAAGCGGTCAGTTCCTTCAGTCGCTGTCGAGGTCACACGACAGGACACGCTCGATGACGCGCACGGGGGGACTTCGTCCGGGCGGTTCAGCTGCGCAGGTCTCGCGACGCGGCTTGGAGCGGCGGGAGGCCCGCCTACCGACACCGCGGGTCGGTAGCTGTCTTCGCGCTGAGCGATCGATGCATCATGACGAAGGCAATTTGCGGAACGGCAATGCTGAACACGAGCACGAGTGCCTGGACGAAATCAGGCAGGTGCGCATGGTGGGCTGCTGCGTCTGACCTGGACCGATGGCTGCGGCGTTCAAGCCAGGGGCGAGGTTGCGGGTAACTCAGTGCACTACGAGGAGAGGCGAGAGATGGCGGCGCGAGTCGATGCTGCACCGAGCGTGCCCCGGTGGAGGGTGGCCAGTGGCGGCCACCCGTTGGTCGCCTGTACAGCGGACGCGCTGGAGGTCGCCGGTACCGCCGCGGTGTCGCCGGTGTCGGGACCTGCCGAACCAGCGGCGTTCATCGCGCGGGACCATGACCGCTGGCTCGCCGACCGGGTCGGTCGGGCGAAGGCGGGCAGCAGCACCGTCATCATGCTGACCAGCGACTCCACCGCCGGCAAGAAACGGTCTCTGTGGGAGGCCATTCGCGGCACCCGGGCGGACGGACAGCTCCAACTGGCCGGCTGGACAGTGTGGCCCACGCTCAGTCCTTCCGACCCCGCCACCTTGCTCGAGGCGATCCCGGACCTGGGCCCGCAGACCATTGTGTGGCTAGCCGGCGCCGAGAGGTACTTCATCACCGCGGGGCCGGACGTCGTGGACGCTATCGGCAAAAAGCTCCGCGAGCTGGTGACCGATGAGGCCCACGCCCCGATCCTCCTCGTGGGCACGCTCAAACAGCAACACTGGAACACCCTGGTCGCACAACCCCGTGATACCGCCTCCGACGTCTACTGCCACATCCGCCACGTACTCGCGGGCAGTGCGATCGTCGTGCCCGACTCTTTCACACCCTCACAGATCCAGCGCGCCGCAGAGTCGGCCGATCCCCGCCTGGCGCGGGCAGCGCGGATGGCACCCCACGGCGACATCGTGCAGTACCTCGCCGCGGAACCGGACCTGAAGACCCGGCTGCACACCTCGTCGTCGGTAGCCAAAGCGATCCTTCGCTGCGCGATGGAGATACGCGGCCTCGGACACGACCAGTGGATCCCCAGCGCTCTGCTGAAGGAGGCAACAGGGCCTCGCCTGACAGAACGGGAATGGCACAACGTGAGTGACGGGTGGTTCGACGACGCAATGGCCGAGCTGACGCGGACCGGCCGCGGCGATGCCAGCCCACTGATCCGCCGCAAGATTCGCGGCGACGCGCAGAACATCGACCAGCCCGAGTATCGCCTCCACGACTACTTCGACAAGCGGGCGGCCGACACGGTCTGCGCTCCGAATCGCCCAGCCCAGGCCGTGTGGGACGCGCTGCTCAAGCACGCGCATTCCCGCAGCCTTCTCGTTCTGGCACGCGAAGCGCATCGCCGAGGCCTGCTGCACCTGAGCGTATCGCTCTACCTCGCAGCAGCTGACAAAAATGGCCCCTCCTGCCTGGCAGAGCCCGCCGACGCACTGCATACGGCCGGCCGTATCGACGAAGCCGTGTACTGCTATCGGCGAGCCGCTGAATGCGGCGACGACATGCAGATCATCAAAGCGGGCAGGATTCTGCTCTGGGCCGGTCGTGGACGTGAGGCTGCCGAGCTGCTGCGTGACCTCGCCCAGCCGGACGACCCTCGCGCGCTGGCTGTCATCGCCGCCGCGGCAACGTCGAGGGAGGACCAGCGCGCGGCGATCTCGGCCTATCAACGGGCAGGGGAGCAGGGCGACAGCGACGCGCTGGCTGTGGCCGCATCCTTGCTCGCCGAGGACGGCCGCCTCGATGAGGCGCTGAGGTGGTTGGTGAGCCAGTCCCGCAGCGGCTGCCGGGAGGCGTTGAGTGTCGCGGCCACCGAGCTCGTCGATACCCGCAGCGTCGAGGAGGCCGTGAACTGGTTGGAAGCCATCGTGTAATCCTGGCACTACCCCGCCTTGGCGGCCGGTTCTGAGGTCCTCTAGGACTGCGGACGCAACGACGTCGCGATGTCATGGGCGTGCAGCGCGGTCGAGTTCGGCGTACCCGG
>JAOPWF010000068.1 GCA_025965815.1 Mycobacterium sp. | reverse complement strand
GAGACAGCGAACACGACCACGAGAGCCAGGGGTATCCACGCCCGTTTGACAACTCTTATCATTGGAATCCCGCCCAACCGTTGATCTTTCGATAACCGTTGATCATTTCCGGGCGACGGTGGCATGCGACGGGGCGGTGGGCGCCGCACCGCCGTGGTTGGTCTGCGCGGAGAGCCGGCGCGCAGCGAACAACGTCGCCACGCTGGGTCCCAGTGGTTTCCCCGCCATGGGCGTTTAGGTAGTCGACGACATGGCTGCGGTCGCCGAGATACCACAGCTTCGCTGTGTCGACATCCACGCCATGTCGGTGCCAGCTGTCAGTGGCGTCGTGCATTACGGCGATGGCCAGGCCCATGTTTGGCAAGTTCGCCGACGCCCGGTCGACCGAGGCCGTGACCGCGGCATACAAGCAACCTGGGCTGTGGCTACCGGAGATCGTGCGAACCGTCATGGAGGGCCACGCGGACCGGACCGCGCTCGGGCAGCGCGCCGTCCGATTCGTCAACGTCCCATGCCGGCTGCCGCCCAGGTCGATCCCCGCGACAACCACGGCCGCGGTGGTCTGGGCGTTGGACGGCGTGGTGACGGGCGTGGCCGCAGTCATGATGGCCTCCGTGTGGGGCAACGATACGGGTGGGATCGGTATGGGCGTTGGCCTATCGGCAGTTCCTGGCTTATGTCGGCGACTGGTTGATGAGGGTGTCGCCGTCGGTCTGGGTGCGGGACCGGTGAGCGTCGTCGATGAGCCGGCGGATGATAGGCAGTGCCACGAGCATGGCCAGGGTCAGCGAGGCCTCGTCTTCTGCCGGGAGGGCCGTGAGCAGCTCGCCCAGCCGGTCGCGGCGGCCGCGCCGCTGGTCGTCAAGGAGCGCCCGCCCGGCGTTGGTGATGGTTACCAGTGCGGCACGCCCGTCTTCGGGATCCTCGACCCGGGTCACTAGGCCCTGCCGTTCCAACCGCTGAACCAGTTCGGTCATCGACGGCTGGCCGATGCCCACCGCCGCGGCCAGCGTCGTCACCCGCACCGGCCCTTCCCGATTAAGCGTGGCCAACGCCAGGGAGGCGGTCAGGCTCAGTGCTGCGCTAAAGGGGATGTGGCGCACCATGAGGATCGCCGCCTGCTCAAGCCCCTCGGCGACCTGCTCTCGGCTGACCCCGCCGTATGACTGTTCCACCCCCCAGATATACCATATCTACATCGATAGCCGATGTAGAGCGCGAGGCGACTGCCCCTGAAGTGCTCCATGCGCGTGCTGTGGCGACTGGCGCAAGGATGGATGGGGCTCTGGGGCGCGCCGGCCGACACAAGCGGGCCAAATGAACGGCCTGTCCGAGATTTCGTGTCATCTCTTTTGATTCCGACACGTCTTTACGATCGGCGCCTGCGCCGAGATCGGCATCCGAGGTCTTCGGTAGAACTCCCCCACCCGACACGCGCAGAATCGTGCGTTAACACTCGGTAGAAAAACATCTTTCAGTGCAGATCCGACTAGCGTCGGTCGATGGCGCTGCCGCAAGTAGCAACCCCGCGTCTTCCAGCCTCGCTCAGCCGGGCGCGAGGGGCGGAATGCTCAGCTTGTCGGAGGCGCATCGCTCGGGCAGCTGTCAATGTTCTGTTCGCCCCAAGCGCAGAGATGGCGAGCAGGCGCGATCGAAGGTGTCTGGATAGTGACTTGGCTCACAACTCCCGGCGCTGCCCGTTGTTAGGTCTACTATCAACTATATCGGTAGCCGATGTATTGGCCCGAGAGGAGATAGATGATGCCTGTCGATTTGTCGTTACCCAATCCGCCGCCGGTACAGGTCCGATTCGTCCTGACCGTCGAGAGTGAACGCCCATCGAGTGAGTACCCGGATCATGACCGCCTCGCTCGCTGAGTCGGCCGGCGGCGCGGGCGATCTGGGCGCCTATACGATCGGACGCGCTGGCGGTTACCTGACCTACGCCGCGAGATCCGTCAACGACACCGCCGGCGTAGCGCGGCCCGAACCGTCTGATACTGCCGGACCCCAAACACGCACAACCAGCGCCGAGCTGACCGCACGGTTCGAACGCGACGCCATCCCGCTGCGCGCGCCGCTTTACCGCCGGGCCCGGCGCATGACCCACAATCGCGCCGACGCCGAGGATCTAGTGCAGGACACCATGATGCAGGCCTTCGCCGGTTTCCAGTCGTTTCACGAAGGCACAAATCTCAATGCGTGGCTACACCGGATCCTGACCAACATGTACATCAACAGCTTCCGCGCAAAGCAGTGCCGACCGGCGCTGTATCCGACCGCGGATATCACCGACCAGCAGCTGGCTGACAACGCCGAACACTCGTCGCGCGGGCTGCGCTCGGCGGAGGACGAGGCGCTCGACACGTTGCCCGACACCGAGATTAGGGCTGCGATGAAGGCCCTGCCCGAACAATTCCGCATGGTGGTGTACTACGCCGACGTCGAAGATCTCAAATACACGGAGATCGCCGAAATCATGGACACCCCATGTGGAACCGTGATGTCGCGGCTCCACCGCGGACGACGGCAACTACGCGGCCTACTCGCCAACGTCGAAACGAGCACTAAGACAACCCGACGAGCCAGATCTATGAGATCCAACTGATGAAATTCGGCAGAACGGGGCACGGTGCGCCCGAGCGCATCTGCCCCGACCAGATGAATGCCGCCCCGGTCCGGCTACTGATGGCCGACGCGCTCGCGCACTTGTCCGCCGAACACCGCGCGGTGGTTCGCCGCTCGTACTACCTAGGTTGGACAACGGCGCAGATCTCCGACGACCTCCACATTGGAGAATGCATCGTCAAGTCGAGGCTGCACTTCGCCCTGCGAGCACTACGGCTCACACTCCAACGACAGCTCACCCGCTGCGCACTCCACGCCCCTGGCCGGCAACGTCCGCGGGCCGATGTGCTGCCGTTCATGCAGGCGCTGCTTGCTGGGGCATGCGACACAGATCGCCGGGGTGCTGGACCTCACTCCCCCGGCGCCGGCGGCATTCGGGAAGGATGACCTCAGACGCAAGTGTGGCCTGGCAGTTAGCCGACGCGGCGTCGCCCTGCCTAGCCGGTGATGAGCGCACCATGATTTTCGTCCAATTGGGTGGCGGCGAAAATCATCTGGCGGCCGAACGCATCTTCGCCGTCGTGGTCGGTGAAGGCTTCCCACTGCCTGCGGCGCTACTGACGAAGGTGACAACATGGTTGGACCTCTACGTTGGAACTCGAGAGGAACGGAGACTTCGAGCTCTTATTGCGCGCGTTAGCTAGGTCACCAGGAAAGCGCTGCGCTCCGGTACATTTCATCCATGTCCCACCCACCTGGCACACGGTGACCCGGCAAGGTCAAGGTTGCTCACGCGCCGCTTCTCGCCTTGTTCACCGAGCTGATGGGAGACGCCGCCGAAGCAGGCCGGTTGCGGCCCGGTATCAATCCGCGGCGCGAGGCGGCCATGACGATGCGGAAGGTCATGTGCATCGCCGAATCGAACACATCCGACGATGAGACCATCGACACCGTCACCTCGGACGAAGTCTGGGGCTTCTGTGCCACTGGCTTCGGCCCTGGCTAAGTGAGAACTCTATTCTCATCGAGAAGAATTCGAACACCGGATGTGCGCCGAGTTGCCTTTCATGCTTCGATCCTCGACCGCTTCGTCCCCTGACGAAGCCCACCCGCCCCGCCGCGGGGCCTTTTCGTGTCCCGTCATCTGACCGCAACCGTGCGATCGATCCGACGCGTAACGATTTGCCACCTGAAGCCGGTATCGAGCCTCGAGACGGGAATACGAACGCGGGTCCAGGCGTCCCCCGCCAGCCCGCCAACGGTGCATTACTGCCAACCGGAGATAACTTCCTGCCACCGGAATTAAACCCCTGACCTCCTGGTTCAACCCAGCAGACCGGCAAGAAAGAACGACAACAAACCGGTTGATGAGCGTCCGAACCGGGCACAACGGCGAGGACAAGAGGGAAAAGAAGAAGGCACCAGAATGAAGAAGTTCGGATTTGCCGCCATCGTCGCCAGCGGGCTGGCCGCAGCCGTTCTTGGACTGGCCGCCCCTGCGGACGCCGCGCCGTCGGGCCCCGGGAACGCCCAGGACACGATCAGCTCGCTGCAAGCTCAGGGCTACAACGTGGTCGTCAACAAGCTGGGCACCGCCCCGCTTGATCGGTCCACCGTCGTCGCTGTGCGGCCGGGACAGACGTTCTCGCGCACAGACTCCGGAGTCCCCGGAGCCGGCAGCGACATCGTCACTACCGTGACCGACAAGACGGTCTACGTCGACGTCAAGTAACACCAGCCAACAAGAGAGGGGCGCCCATCGGGTGCCCCTCTTTTTTTGCGTCTCAGCTGGATCGCGGCGAGCGCTGCGGGCGGGGCAGGGTTGCGGTCAGGCCGATAAGCAGTAGATCGAGGCCACGGTCGAGTTCAGCGGCGCCGTCGTAGGAGGCCATCGCGGAGGCGAGTGCGCGCACCTGGGGGAACTCGGTGATCGTCAACCGGTGCAGACCGAGACGCAGGACATCGTCGGTCTCCTCGGGCCGCTCGACGACCTCCTGCAGTTCGGTGAGGACATGTCCATGCAGGTAGCCGAAGAGCACCCGGTAGATGTGCAGGGCATCGACACCGCTGAAGCCGACGGACGTCAGTAGCTCCAGCACATCTTCGAGGGGCCGCAGCATTCCGGGCGGCCGCCGGCCGAGGGGGGTGGCCAAGGGCCGAGTCACCAACAGCGGCACGACGTTCGGGTGCGCCAAGGCCAACCGGCGGAAGTCGTGGGCCACGATGCGCAGCTGGGCTGTCCAGTCCGGATCTGTGGTGTCCACCCGTAGTTGGCCGAGCACGATCTCCGCGATGCCATCGAGCAGTGCCGCCTTGTTCGGTACATGCCGGTAGAGGACCGTCGGATCCCTGCGGACCTCGTCGCTGAGGCGGCGCATGGACAACCCGTCGACACCGTCGCGGTCGATGATCCGCAGTGCGGACCGCAAGATCATCGCCCGGGAGACGTGACCGTCTTCTCGGCCGGTGGCGGCGGCCGATAGGCCATCTCCGCTAGTGCCCGCTCCCGACCCGGTCGGCTGTTTCATCATCTCGGGCAGCATTCCTTTCAACTTGCTCAATGCATCGCTTCTACAGTGTATGTTAACGCCACACGTCAACATTGTTGACAGTGGGCCCAAACAAGCGTGTACTGAGCGTCTACCCCCAGACCAGAGGCGTCGAATGGTTCTCACCGTTGGATTGATCGTGCTGCTGGTCGCCCTCGGACTGATCGTGCTGCTCGCCGGCACGCTGCGGACCGCTGGACGCGGGCGCGATTCCCGACGCGAGATTGCGCGATTCCAACGGGAAATGTCGTTTATCAACCACGATCGCGACACACGCCTCGAACTCCTTGAGCATGTCGACGCTGCCGCCGCCCCACCGGTGCTCCCTGACCGGGTCACTGGAAGCGCGATCTCACACTCAGCTAAGGAGTCGACATGGCCGCCAACACAACCGTTTTGATCGTCGTCGCCGCGATGGCGACCCTTCTGCTCGCCGGCATGGTGGCGGGGGTGGCGTACACGACGCGCACACAACAGCGCCACTTCAAGGCCAAGACGATCCGCGCTCAGGCCGAGGAAGACGCACGACAAGCCATCAAGGCCCACACCGCCCGCGCCGAAGTCACCGTGAAAGTCGCCCAGGCACCGCGCCTGCAACGGCACACAGAAAAGCCGCTCGGGACCACACTGCCACCCGCAACGCCGCGGTTCGCCGCCCTCGGACTCCGGACCTGACTCATTAGGGACATGACATGAATGCTCTGATCGTTGTTCTGGTAATCCTCGTAATCGCCACCCTCATCGGGTTGTCGCTGTCGGTGCGGGTCGTGACGCAATACCAGCGGGGCGTGCTGTTCCGGCTCGGCAAGGTCGTCGGGGTCAAGGAACCCGGTCTGGCGCTGATCATCCCGGTCGTCGACCGGCTGGTGAAGGTATCGCTGCGCATTGTGACCATGCCGATCCAGTCGCAGGGCATCATCACCCGCGACAACGTCAGCGTCGACATCTCGGCAGTTGCCTACTTCCGCGTCGTCGACGCGGTGAAATCGGTGATCGCCATTGAAAACGTCAACGCTGCGATCAACCAGATCGCCCAGACGACATTGCGAAAGGTCGTCGGCCGACACACCCTGGACGAGGCGCTGTCCGAAACGGACCGCATCAACGCCGACATTCAGCAGATCCTTGACGTGGCCACCCTCGAATGGGGTGTGGAAGTGACTCTGGTCGAGCTCAAGGACATTCAGCTGCCCGACAGCATGAAACGGGCGATGGCCCGGCAGGCCGAGGCGGAGCGCGAGAAGCGCGCCAAGATCATTGCCGCCGAGGGTGAATCGATGGCCGCGGCAGCCCTTGGGGAAGCCTCGGACACCATGATGGCGCACCCGCTCGCCCTGCAACTGCGAAATCTGCAGACGCTGGCCGAACTCGGGGTGGAGAAGAACACCACCGTGGTCTTCCCGGCGCCGATGATGAGTGCGATCGGCGAACTCAGCAGTTTTCTCTCGCGCGAAACCGCTGCCGCGCAGGCGATCACACCGTCGCTCGTGGGCAGGCCGCCGGCGATCAATGGCGAGGCCACAAACAGTTCGGCGGTCGAACCGGGACATCCGGCCTGACCGCTACCCGACTTCTCCGTCGGATGGCCTCGGTTCGCCGGCTCCGCCTTCGGAGTCCCACGTTGCCTCGGCGGCAAGCAACTCGGTGAGGTCGACGGCGCGGCGTAGACCCGCGCGGAGTATGTCGTGGACTGTCAACGTATGGTGAGGATCTACCTCTGCGATGTGCGTCATGACCGTCTCTCTTTCCGCCCGCGCAAGCGGGGGCGTGCACAGTTCATCAATGCCGTTCGCAAGCCGCTTCGCGGGCCGTCTGTCGAACCGGCGTTGGGTCCCGTTAATGCCGTGGCGCCGGTACTGAACTTCCGTTCCGACGCGGTCTCTGGTGCGTCGTCGGACGTGTCCGTCAGGAATCCGTCGGGAAGCGCCAATTTGTGGATGGTCCGCAGCGTCAGCAGATATTGGTGCACGAGCGAACCGCTGGTGTAAGGCAAGTCGTACTTGTCGCACAACGCCCGCACGCGAACGGCGATCTGCGCGTAGCGATTGCTGGGAAGGTCGGGAAACAGGTGGTGCTCGATTTGGTAGCACAGGTTGCCACTGGAGAACGCGAGCAATGGGCCGGCTTTGAAGTCCGCGGCGCCGAGCATCTGTCTCAGGTACCACTCGGCTCTGGTCTCACCTTTTAGCGCTTCTGCCGTGAACTTCTCCGCACCGTCGGGGAAGTGACCGCAGAAGATGACCGCATACGCCCACAGATTGCGAAGTACGTTGGCTGCCGCGTTCGCGAACAAGGTCCTGCGCCAGCGAGATCGGCTCAGGGCGGGAAAGATGACGTAGTCCTTGGCGGACTGGCGGGCGATTTTCTCGATGACTCCCCTTGCCTGGGCTGCCCTGTCGGCGACGCTCGATGCCCGGGCCCGCTCCAGGTCGACGCCGTGCAGCGCGATGCCCCATTCGAAGGTGATCGCCAACAACAGATTCTGCAGCGGTTGCATCAGAAATAGCGGCTGCCACGGCTGATCGCGCGTTACCCGCATCACGCCGAAGCCGAGGTCGTCATCCATGCCGAGCACATTGCTGAACACGTGGTGGCGGTAGTTGTGCGAATACCTCCACTGCGACGAGAGCCCGACCATGTCCCACTCCCAGGTACCGGAGTGGATTTCAGGGTCGTTCATCCAATCCCATTGGCCATGGCACACGTTGTGGCCGATCTCCATGTTCT
>JAOPWF010000029.1 GCA_025965815.1 Mycobacterium sp. | reverse complement strand
TCGAGGATCAGCTTGTCGAAGTCGGTGCGCTGCTCGACACGGGTCGCCTCGACCTTGTAGGTGACCTTGAGCACCGGCGAGTAGATGGAATCGACCGGGATGCGGCCGATCTCGGCGCCGGACGCCTTGTTCTGCACGGCCGGAACGTAACCGCGGCCACGCTCGACGACGAGTTCGACCTCGAGCTTGCCCTTGTCGTTCAGGGTCGCGATGTGCATGTCCGGGTTGTGCACGGTGACGCCGGCAGGCGGCACGATGTCACCGGCGGTGACCGCACCGGGGCCCTGCTTGCGCAGGTACATGGTGACCGGCTCGTCCTCTTCCGAGGACACGACGAGGCCCTTGAGGTTCAGGATGATGTCGGTGACGTCTTCCTTCACACCGGGAACGGTGGTGAACTCGTGCAGCACGCCGTCGATGCGGATGCTGGTCACTGCCGAGCCGGGAATCGACGACAGCAGCGTGCGCCGCAGTGAATTGCCAAGGGTGTAACCGAAACCGGGCTCCAGCGGTTCGATGACGAACTGGGACCGGTTCTCGGAAACGACCTCTTCGGCCAGTGTGGGTCGCTGAGAAATCAGCATGGTGTTTCTTTCTCCTTCTCGGCACCCGCTATTTGATGCCGTTTTGTGCCTCCCCCGCGAGCGGGAGGTGCCCCCAGCAGCCGCCATCGGGACGGCACAGGGGGTACTACTTCGAGTAGAACTCGACGATGAGCTGCTCGGTGAGCGGGACATCGATCTGCGCCCGCTCGGGCAACTGGTGGATCAGGATGCGCTGGCGCTCCCCCACGACCTGCAGCCAGGACGGGATCGGGCGATCGCCCGCGGTTTGCCGCGCAATCTCAAACGGCAACGTGTTCAGCGACTTGTCCCGCACATCGATGATGTCGTACTGCGAGACCCGGTAGCTGGGGATGTTCACCTTCACATTGTTGACGGTGAAGTGGCCGTGGCTGACCAGCTGGCGGGCCTGCCGACGGGTCCGGGCCAGCCCGGCGCGGTAGACCACGTTGTCCAGGCGGCTCTCCAGGATCTGCAGCAGGTTCTCACCCGTCTTGCCGGAGTGGCTGACCGCCTCCTGGTAGTAGCGGCGGAACTGCGTCTCCAGGATGCCGTAGGTGAAGCGGGCCTTCTGCTTCTCCTGCAGCTGCTGCAGGTATTCGCTTTCCTTGATCCGCGCGCGGCCGTGCTGGCCGGGCGGGTAGGGACGCTTCTCGAATGCAGCGTCGCCGCCGACGAGGTCGACGCGGAGACGACGCGACTTGCGCGTCATGGGTCCGGTGTAACGAGCCATGAGTCTGTTCTCCTCGTCCCTGCTAGACCCGGCGCCGCTTGGGCGGCCGGCAGCCGTTGTGCGGCTGCGGGGTGACATCGGAAATCGCGCCCACTTCGAGGCCGGCAGCCTGCAGTGACCGGATCGCGGTCTCGCGGCCCGAGCCCGGACCCTTCACGAACACGTCGACCTTCTTCACGCCGTGCTCCTGTGCCTTGCGGGCCGCGTTCTCGGCGGCCAACTGCGCGGCGAACGGCGTCGACTTGCGCGAACCCTTGAAGCCGACGTGGCCCGAGGACGCCCAGGCGATGACGTTGCCCTGCGGATCGGTGATCGACACGATCGTGTTGTTGAACGTGCTCTTGATGTGCGCGGCGCCGTGCGGAACGTTCTTCTTTTCCCGGCGACGGGTCTTCTGCCCCTTCTTGGGGGCGCCGGACGATTTCTTCGGTGGCATCGGTTACCTGGCCTTCTTCTTGCCGGCGATGGTGCGCTTCGGGCCCTTGCGGGTGCGCGCATTGGTCTTGGTCCGCTGGCCACGCACCGGCAGGCCACGGCGGTGCCGCAGGCCCTGGTAGCAGCCGATCTCGATCTTGCGGCGGATGTCTGCCTGCACCTCGCGGCGCAGGTCACCCTCCACCTTCAGGTGGGCTTCGATGTAGTCACGCAGCTGGGTCACCTGGTCGTCGGTGAGGTCCTTGCTGCGCAGGTCCCGGTCCACCCCGGTCGCGTCCAGGACTTCCTGGGAGCGGGTACGGCCGATTCCGAAGATGTAGGTCAGGGCGATCTCCATGCGCTTATCGCGCGGGAGGTCGACGCCCAAAAGTCGAGCCATGTGTGCCATTCCTCTTAAGGCGGAGGTCTTATCCCAGTCCGTCCCCACGTCGTTTCGGGGGCCCGGCCTCCGTGCCGGGCGTGTATGAGCGGCGTATCCGCTCACTGGTACTGGGAGGTCTGCATTCAGTTGTGGGTAGCTAGCGCCGACTCAGCCTTGCCGCTGCTTGTGGCGCGGATCGACGCAGATCACCATGACCCGCCGATGCCGACGGATCACCCTGCACTTGTCGCAAATGGGCTTGACGCTCGGGTTCACCTTCACGGCTGTGTCGATCCTGTTCTTTGTCTCGTCGGTGTAATTCTTCGGGCTTACGCGCTTACTTGTACCGGTACACAATGCGGCCCCGGGACAGGTCGTAGGGAGACAGCTCCACCACGACCCGGTCCTCGGGCAGGATGCGGATGTAGTGCTGCCGCATCTTGCCACTGATGTGGGCGAGTACCTTGTGGCCGTTCTCCAGCTCAATGCGAAACATCGCATTGGGCAGTGGTTCGACCACACGACCCTCAACCTCTATGGCACCGTCTTTCTTGGCCATATCCTCCGCGATCCTGATATCTGTTGGCTGTGCGCCCGGCTGGCACAACAATCCCTCCGACTACAAAACGTGAGCCGGTGACAGGAACTTCCAGGACAGGGCACGCAAGAGCCGGCGCGGATGCCGCACCGTTGGTCCACAATACCCGCTCAGCAGCGCGTACCAAAATCGCTGAGGGGCGCACCAGCGGGTGGGAACCGAGCCGCGCTCCGGCGCTCTGACGAGCGCATACTGGTTCACGATGACTGGACCTGCCTCCCAGCCCCGTAAACCCGTGATCCTGAGCGTCGACGACGATCCCGCTGTGTCCCGGGCGGTTGCCCGCGATCTCCGTCGACACTACGGCGAGAAGTTCCGGATAGTGCGCGCCGAATCGGGTCCCGACGCACTCGAGACGCTCAAAGAGCTGAAGTTGCGCGGTGACGCGGTGGCCGTGTTCGTTGCCGATTACCGGATGCCGCATATGAGCGGCATCGAGTTCCTGGAGCAGGCCATGGACCTGTTCCCCCTGGCGCGCCGGGTCCTGCTGACCGCGTACGCCGACACCCACGCCGCGATCGACGCGATCAACGTCGTCGACCTGGACCATTACCTGCTCAAGCCGTGGGACCCGCCCGAGGAGAAGCTCTACCCGGTCATCGACGGGCTGATCGAGGCCTGGCGTGCGGTCGGCGACCGGGCGATTCCCCAGACGAAGGTGATCGGCCACCGGTGGAATGCCCGCTCGTGGGAGGTGCGGCAGTTCCTTGCGCGCAACCAGCATTCGTTCAAGGCGTTCATGGCCGACGAACCCAAGGGCAAGACTCTGCTGGACGCCGCCGGCCTGGACGGCCTCAACCTTCCGGTGGTGATCACCGAAGAGGGTGAAACCCTCGTCGAGCCGAGCAACGCCCAGCTGGCCGCCATGCTGGGCCTGTCCACCACACCCTCCCTGCCGATGTATGACCTGGCGGTCATCGGCGGCGGCCCCGCCGGCCTCGCCGCCGCGGTGTACGGCGCCTCGGAGGGCCTGAAGACCGTCCTGATCGAGAGCACCACGACGGGCGGGCAGGCCGGCCGGAGCTCGAGGATCGAGAACTATCTCGGGTTTCCCACCGGGGTCTCGGGCGCCGAACTCACCACATCGGCTCGCCGTCAGGCCGAAAGGTTCGGCGCGGAAGTGATCACCACGCGTCAGGCGGTCGGCCTCAACGCCACCGGATCGGGATCGGCGCACACCGTCCGGTTCGAGGACGACAGCACCATCGGCGCCCAGGCCGTCATTCTGGCCACCGGTGTGGACTATCGACAGCTGCGGGTCAGCGGCTGCTGGGACGATCCGGACAACACGTGCAATTACATCGGTCGCGGCGTCTATTACGGCGCCTCGGTTTCGGATGCCTCAGAGTGCCGTGGCGAAGATGTGTACATCGTCGGCGGAGCCAACTCGGCAGGCCAGGCCGCGATGTTCATGTCCCGCGAAGCGAAATCGGTCACCCTGGTGGTCCGCGGACCGTCGCTGGAAGCGTCGATGTCGTACTACCTGATCCAGCAGATCGAGCAGAACGACAAGATCTTCGTCCGGACCTGCACCGAGGTGGTCGACACCATCGGCGAGACCCACGAGGACGGCGAAGCGAGCCTGGGCGGGCTCTGGCTGCAGAACCGGAACACCGGAAAACGCGAAAAGGTGGACTGCACCCGGATGTGCTGCTTCATCGGCGCGACCCCGCGCACCGACTGGCTCAAAGGAGTGGTCGCCCGCGACGACCACGGGTTCATCCTCGCCGGCCCGGACCTGCAGAACGTCGTCGGCTGGACGCTGGACCGCGCGCCGCATCATCTGGAAACAAGTGTGCCCGGTGTGTTTGTTGCAGGTGATGTGAGATCCGAATCGGCCAAACGAGTGGCCGCCGCCGTCGGCGAAGGATCCATGGCGGTGATGCTTGTGCATCGCTACCTAGCGGAGTGATAGCGGAGGAGACAGCATGACCGAGACCGATGGGCAGTTGAAGTGCGTGCCCGAGGAACTGCGCACGCTGTTCCTGTTCGAGTCGCTGTCCGAAGAGCAACGCCAGACGCTGTGCCGCGACGGCTACATCGCCAGTTTCGAACCTGGGCCGATCTGCGTCGAGGGCGAACCGGCGACGTGCTTTTACGTACTCATCGACGGCGAGCTGGTGATGTCAAAACGGTCCGGCGGCGAGGACATCGAAACAAACAGGACATCGCAGCGCGGCGTGTACTGCGGAGCCTGGTCCGCGTTCGTGCCCGGTGAGCAGCATGTCTACGAGTCATCGGTGCGGGTCACCAAACCGTCGAAATTCTTCGTTCTGGACGCCGACGCCTTCGGCGACTTCGTCAAGACGCAGTTCCCCATGGCGGTGCACCTGCTCGACGGATTGAAGGTCGGCGGCCTGCGGCAGCGTCAGATCATCGACAACCGGGAGAAGTTACTTGCGCTCGGGCAGTTGTCCGCCGGTCTCACCCACCAGCTGAACAATCCCGCCGCAGCCACCGCACGGGCCGCCGCCGAACTTCGCGACAAGGTCGCCGGCATGCGGCACAAACTGGCGATGCTCGCCGACGGCAAGTTCACCCCCGAAGGTCTGCGCGTCCTGGTGAGCATTCAGGAAGAGGTCGCCGAGCAGGTCGCCAAGTCGAAGTCCCAGGAGCTCACCGCGTTGGAGGCATCCGACCGCGAGGACCTCCTCGGCGACTGGCTGGACGACCACGGCATCGCCGGAGCGTGGGACATCGCACCGACCTTCGTCGAGGCCGGCCTGGACACCGACTGGCTGGAACGGATCTCCGCGTCCGTCGACGAGGTCGATGATTCGGCGTCACTGCAAGGCGCCATCGGTTGGCTCAACTACACCGTCAAGACCGAACAGTTGATCAACGAGATCGGCGAAGCCAGTAAGCGCATCTCCGCCCTGCTGGCCGGCGCCAAGCAGTACTCCCAGATGGACCGGGCGCCCTTCCAGGTCGTCGATGTGCACGAGCTGCTGCGAAGCACGCTGATGATGTTCGGCGACAAGATCGGCAAGGACAAGAACATCAAGCTGGTCAAGGAGTACGACACGTCGCTGCCCGAGTTACCCTGCTTCCCTGGTGATCTCAACCAGGTGTGGACCAACATCATCGATAACGCGATCCAGGCGATGAACGGCAGCGGCACACTGACGGTGCGCACCATGCGCGAAGGCGACGACTTCATCCGGGTCGAGATCGGCGATGACGGACCCGGCATCCCCAAAGACATCGTCGACCGCATCTTCACCCCGTTCTTCACCACCAAGCCGTTCGGCGAGGGCACC
>JAOPWF010000015.1 GCA_025965815.1 Mycobacterium sp. | reverse complement strand
AAACAACAATATAATTGGGGTACGCGATGACAACTACAGACATACGGGAGACCGTTTCCACCGACCTGGGGGCCAAGGCCAACCGCCACCTGTGGGGCCATTTCGCCCGGCATGGGAAGGGCATCACCCCACCGATCATCACCCGCGGCGAGGGTGTGACCATCTGGGACGACAAGGGCAAGAGCTACCTCGACGGCCTGTCCGGCCTGTTCGTCGTGCAGGTCGGCCACGGGCGCGCCGAGCTCGCCGAGGCGGCGGCCAAGCAGGCCGAGACGCTGGCGTTCTTCCCGCTCTGGTCCTACGCCACCCCACCCGCGATCGAGCTGGCCGAACGGATCGCCGGCTATGCGCCGGGCGACCTGAACCGGGTCTTCTTCACCACCGGCGGCGGCGAGGCCGTCGAGAGTGCGTGGAAACTGGCCAAGCAGTACTTCAAGCTGACCGGCAAGCCCGGTAAGCACAAGGTGATATCCCGGGCCATCGCCTATCACGGGACACCGCAGGGCGCGCTGGCGATCACCGGCCTGCCCGCGTTCAAGGCGCCGTTCGAACCGCTGACACCGGGTGGCTTCCGGGTGCCGAACACCAACTTCTACCGCGCGCCGGCGCCCTACGAAACCGACATCAAGGCCTTCGGGCAGTACACCGCCGACCGCATCGCCGAGGCCATCGAGTTCGAGGGCCCCGACACCGTCGCCGCCGTGTTCCTCGAGCCGGTGCAGAACGCCGGCGGCTGCTTCCCGCCGCCGCCGGGGTACTTCGAGCGGGTCCGCGAGATCTGCGACGAGTACGACGTGCTGCTGGTTTCCGACGAGGTGATCTGCGCGTACGGGCGGATCGGGTCGATGTTCGCGTGCGACGACTTCGGCTACGTCCCGGACATGATCACCTGCGCCAAGGGTCTGACGTCGGGCTATTCGCCGATCGGCGCGATGATCGCCAGCGACCGGCTGTTCGAGCCGTTCGCCGACGGCAAGACGACATTCGCCCACGGCTACACCTTCGGCGGGCACCCGGTGTCATGCGCGGTGGCGCTGGCCAACCTGGACATCTTCGAGCGGGAGGGCATCAACGACCACGTCAAGGAGACCGCTCCGGCGTTCCGGGCGACGCTGGAGAAGCTCTACGACCTGCCGATCGTCGGCGACGTCCGCGGCGACGGTTTCTTTTACGGCATCGAACTGGTCAAGGACAAGGCCACCAAGGAGACCTTCAACGACGAGGAATCCGAGCGCTTGCTGCGGGGTTTCTTGACCCCGGCGATCTACGAGGCCGGTCTGTACTGCCGCGCCGACGACCGCGGCGACCCGGTCGTGCAGCTTGCGCCGCCGCTGATCAGTGGGCAGAAGGAGTTCGACCAGATCGAGCAGGTTCTGCGCCGCGTTCTGTCCGAAGCATGGGCCAGGCTCTAACGGGCGCCGTAGATCGCGGCTCGGCAGGCTCCGCGCGATGACCGCCGAGCCGAAGCCGCCGATCGATCCGGTCCGCTGGCGGCCGCCGCCGGTGGAGGATCTGCCGTCGTTTCCGGCACCACCACTGACGGTCGTTCCACTGCCCGGCAACGCGCCGGAGGACGTCGTCGTCGACGCGGCCGGGAACATCTGGACCGGCGTCGAGGACGGCCGCATCATCCGGATAGATCCCGACGGCAGCTCGCACCGCGTGGTGGCCGACACCGAAGGCCGACCGTTGGGCCTCGCCGTGGCACGCGATGGGCGGCTGCTGATCTGCGACAGTCACCGCGGGCTGCTGACCATGGACACCGGCACCGGCGAACTCGAGACGCTGGTCGACAAGGTGGACGGCCGGCGGCTGAAGTTCTGTTCGAACGTCGTCGAAACATCCGATGGCACCTTGTTTTTCACCGAGTCGACCAGTGCGCTGCCCTACGAGTACTACAAGGGCGCGGCATTGGAAGGCCGGCCACGAGGTTCGCTGTTCCGTCGCGACACCGACGGCACCGTCCTGACTGTGGTGGCCGGCCTGCACTTCGCCAACGGCGTCACCCTGACCGCCGACGGCTCGGCGGTGGTGTTCGCCGAATCACTCGGCCGGCGGCTGTCGAAGTACTGGCTGTCCGGCCCGCAGGCGGGCTCGGTGACACCGCTGGTGACCAACCTGCCCGGGTACCCGGACAACATCTCGACCGGGTCGGACGGCCGCATCTGGACCGCGATGGTCGCACCGGTCAACGCACTCGCCGAGTGGCTAACGCCCAGGGCACCGATCGTGCGCAGGCTGCTGTGGAAGCTGCCCTATCGACTGCTGCCCGATATGAAGCCGGAGGTCTGGGCGGTGGCGTTCGATCCGGACACCGGCGCGGCCACCGCCGGCCTGCACACCAGCCGTCCCGACTTCGCCCTGGCGACCGGCGCGATCGAATCGGACGGCCGGCTGTGGCTGGGCTGCATCGGCTCCCCTGCCGTCGCCTACGCCGAACTCGACGGCGCCGGTCCGGCGGCTGTTGGCCCGTAACTTCAGCCACACCTGTAACAGCGCGGCTCCGCCGAATTGCGGTGCCGATCCCCTACTCTGCACAAACGATGGCTACTTTCGGTTCCGGGTCACGCCGGGCGCTCTGCCTGGTGGCGGCTGTCGCGGTGCTGGCCGCACCCGGTCTTGTGATGGGAGCGGCGGGGCCGCCGACGGCTGCCGCGGAGCCCAATGCCGCCCCTGACACCTCCGCTTGCCCGTACCGGGTGACGACGCCCCCGGCCATCGACTCCTCGGAGGTGCCCACCGCGGGCGATCCACCGATACCGATGCCGGTGCCGGCTAAACCGGTCGGCGGCGACGCCCTCGCCGGTTGTGGCGTCATCACCGCACCCGGGACGCCGCCGCTGCCCAACGACATCTCCGCCGAGGCCTGGCTCGTCGCCGACCTCGACACCGGCGACGTCATCGCCGCCAAGGATCCGCACGGCCGTCACCGCCCCGCCAGCATCATCAAGGTGCTGGTCGCCATGCAGGCGCTCAAAGACCTCGACATCAACAAAGCCTTCCCAGGAACCGCCGACGACGCGGCCGCCGAGGGCACCCGGGTCGGCGTTGACCTAGGCGGGACCTACACGGTGAACCAGTTGCTGCACGGCCTGCTGATGCATTCGGGCAACGACGCCGCGCACGCGCTGACGGCACAGCTCGGGGGCATGGACACCGCGGTGCAGAAGATCAACGTCCTGGCCACCAGGCTCGGCGGTCGCGATACCCGCGCCGCCACTCCGTCCGGCCTGGACGGTCCCGGGATGAGCACCTCGGCCTACGACGTGGGGCTGTTCTACCGCTACGCCTGGCAGAACCCGACCTTCGCCGACATCGTCGCGACCCGCACCTTCGACTTTCCGGGCCACGCCGCCAAGAGCGACGTTCCCGGCGATCAGGACCACCCGGGTTATCAGCTGGAAAATGACAACCAGCTGCTCTACAACTACCCCGGCGCGCTCGGCGGCAAGACCGGCTACACCGACGATGCGGGCCAGACCTTCGTGGGCGCGGCCAACCACGACGGCCGCCGGCTCGTCGCCGTTCTCTTGCGCGGTACCCGCCAACCGATTCCGCCCTGGCAACAGGCGGCGCATCTGCTGGACTACGGATTCGCCACCGCTCCCGGCACCAAGGTGGGCACGCTGGTCGAACCCGACCCATCGTTGACCACACCCAAAGCAGCGGCCGAGAACACCGCCGCCAAGGCCGCCGCAGCGCTGTCGGCGGCCGACGCCCTTCCGGTGCGGGTCGGCGTCGGCATCGTCGGAACCATCATCGTGTTCAGCCTCATCCTGGTGGCCAGGTCGATCAACCGCCGACCGCAGTACTAGCGGCGCCTGGCCCACCGCGAAAGACCCACAGCGGCAAGGGCTCCCGCCGCTGCGGCGGCCAGCGTGCCGCGCACACCAAGCCCATCGCGGACCTGAACCCGCGTGGTGATCTGCGCCGGCTCGGGCGGGGACGCGGGCGCGGCGATCATGTTCTCCGTGGACGTCGCCGCCCACGCTGTGGCGAACAGAATCAGTCGCGCGGTGATGTAGGCGAACACCATCAGGCCCAGCACGGGTCCGAAGGTTGCGCCGGCCGGCCCTTGCAGAACAGATTTCAGGTAGACCGAGGCGATCTGCTTGAACACCTCGAACCCGACCGCCGCGAGCAGGCCGGCCCGTGCCGCGCTGCGGAAGCTGATCGACTCCCTCGGTAGACGCGCGATCATCCAGGTGAACAGCAGCCACGAGACGAGCAGTGACATCAGCAGCGAAACGATGCGCAGCACCGCACCCACGCCCGGGATATCTTGTATGCCAAACCATTCAAGGACTCTGGTCGTCAACGCCGGATCGCCGAGAGCGGTCAGCGCGATGGTGACGATGATCGCCAGGAAGGCCGAGACGAGCGCGGCAAGGTCGGACAGCTTGGTCCGGACGAAACTGCCGGTGTCTCCCCGCTGTTCCCACATCTGGCTCAGCGCCTCACGCAGATTCGCCATCCAGCCCAGCCCGGCCCAGGCGGCGGTGGCCAGTCCGATGATCCCGACCGACGTGCGGGAGTCGATCGCCGAGTCCATCAGGTTGACCAACTGCTGTCCCAGATCGCCGGATACCGCCGACTTGATCCGGCCCTCGATCGCAGCCATCAGGTCGGGTCTGCTGGCCAGCACAAAGCCGCCGATGGAGAAGCCGACCATCAGCATGGGGAACAACGCGAAGATGGTGAAGTAGGTGATACCCGCGGCGTAGAAGTCGCCCTTGGCTTCCTGGTAACGCTCCCGGGCCCGCATCAGGTGGTCGAACCAGGGGTAGCGCCCCCGCAGCCGGTCAAGGATGCCCGGTGTGGCCGGTTCGGTCATACCCCAGCCTCCCGGATGTCGGTTTCAGCTTTGCTGTCGACTCTTCGCGCGAGCGCTCATCGCAGCTGTCGACTCTTCGCGCGAGCGCTCATCGCAGCTGTCGACTCTTCGCGCGAGCGCTCATCGCAGCTGTCGACTCTTCGCGCGAGCGCTCATCGCAGCTGCAAGAACCCTATCCGGTCGTATACCCGCTTGATCGTCTTCGCAGACACCTCCCTGGCCCGGCTCGCCCCGGCATCGAGGACGGCCTCCAGTTCGGCCTGGTCGGCGAGCAGCTCGGCGACTCGGGTCTTGATGGGCGTGACGAACTCGACCACCGCGTCGGCCGTGTCGGTCTTAAGGTCCCCGTAGCCGCGACCGGCGTAGCTCTCGACGAGCTTGTCGATGTCGGTGCCGGTGACCGCGGACTGAATGGTCAGCAGGTTCGACACACCGGGTTTGGCGTCCGGGTCGTAGCGCACCTCGCGTTCGCTATCGGTGACCGCCGACCGGATCTTCTTCGCCGACACCTTCGGGTCGTCGAGCAGATTGATCAGCCCGGCGTCGCTGCCCGCGGACTTGCTCATCTTCGCCGAGGGGTCCTGTAGGTCGTAGATCTTGGCCGTCGCCTTCTGGATGAGCACCTCCGGTACCACAAAGGTGTCCGGAAAGCGCGAGTTGAACCGCTGCGCAACGTCGCGGGCCAACTCCAGGTGCTGGCGTTGATCCTCCCCGACGGGAACCAGGTCGGTGTCGTAGAGCAACACGTCGGCCGCCATCAGCACCGGGTAGGTGAACAAGCCGACGGTGGTGGCGTCGCTGCCCTGCCGGGCGGCCTTGTCCTTGAACTGCGTCATCCGCGACGCCTGCCCGAAGCCGGTGAAACACCCCAGCACCCACGCGAGTTCGGTGTGCGAGGGCACCTGGCTCTGCACGAAGATCGTGCTCTTGGCCGGATCGATGCCCAGCGCCAGGTACTGCGCGGCGGTGACCAGCGTGCGCCGCCGCAGCACGTCCGGATCCAGCGGGACGGTGATCGCGTGCAGGTCGACGACGCAGAAGAAGGCGTCGTAGTCGTCCTGCAGCGTCACCCACTGGTTGACCGCCCCCAAAGCGTTACCCAGATGCAGGGAGTCGGATGTCGGCTGAACACCGGAGAAGACAACGCGGCGGGATCCATTGGCGCTGGTCATGATGAATCAATCTTTTCACGCGTTTCTCGCCGCAAGCACGGGCACCCACCGCTGCTTGATCGTCTCCACACCGAACGATGAGGTCTGGTCGGTCGACGCGTCTATATGTGTATGTCCGTGAAAGGAGGCCGCGTGCGCAAAGTCATCCTGTCCGTCATGGTCACCCTGGACGGTTTCACCGCCGGACCGAACGGCGAGCTCGATTGGGTCGACGTCGGGGACGACGCGTTCGACCGCTACATGGCGGACTTGCTGCGCGACGTCGATGGCATGTTTCTTCGGACGAGTCGCCTACGAACTGCTGGCACAGCACTGGGCTGCCGTCGAAGGTTCGAGCAGGACAATCGAGGCCGAACAGGCGCGACTGATGAACACCATCCCGAACATCGTGATGTCGCGACCCAAGGCCGCCCTGAAGTGGGGACCCGCGCGGCTCCTCGGCGACGACCTGGACGAGGCGGTGTCGACACTCAGGAAGCAGCAAGGCAAGAATTTGGTGCTGTTTGCCGGCGCAACCTCGGCGTTCAGCAAGAACTGGTCGACGAATACCGGCTGGCGGTCTTTCCGCTGTTGTGGGCAAGGGTCAACCGTTGTTCACTGGACCACAGCGACGCGCGCTGCGGCTAGTCGACACCACCACACTCGGTGGCTCCGGCGTGGTGATCCTGCGGTACCGGCCGGCATAACCGTTCCGGAGTCGACCATCAGCAGCCGCCTTGCGGTACCGGCGGTATCACCTTTAGTGTCGGCAGCATGACCGGACGCGAGCCGATCCACCTGGGTTCCGGCGAACCGATTTTGCTGCTGCACCCGTTCCTGATGTCGAACAACGTCTGGAAGACCGTCGCACCGCAGCTGGCCGAGACCGGCCGCTACGAAGTGTTCGCCCCGAGCATGTTGGGCCACAATGGCGCACCTCGAGGGCCCTTCTTCCTCGACACCGGATCGCTGGCCGACCACGTGGAGTCCCAACTCGACGCGCTCGGCTGGGGCACCGCGCACATCGTCGGCAACTCACTCGGCGGCTGGGTGGCGTTCGAGCTGGAGCGGCGCGGCAGGGCGCGAACCCTTACCGGCATCGCCCCGGCGGGCGGCTGGACCCACCGCACGCCTGCGAAGTTCGAGATCGTCGGAAAATTCCTGGCAGGACTGCCCGTGTGGCTGCTCACCAAGGCGCTGGGGCCGCGCGTGCTGAGCCTTCCGTTCAGCCGGCAGCTCGCGTACCTGCCGGTCAGCGCGTCGGCAGACGACCTCAGCCGACCCGACCTGATCGAGATCGTCGACGATGTGTCCCACTGCCCGGCCTATTACCAACTGTTGGTCAAGTCGCTGCTGCTGCCGGGCCTGTTGGAAATCGCGGACACCCGAACACCCACTCATCTGGTGATCTGCGAAAAGGACCGGGTGTTGCCGACACCGCGGTTCACCAGGCATTTCACCGACCACCTCCCGCAGAACACGCTGGTCACCACGCTCGACGGCGTCGGCCATATCCCGATGTTCGAGGCGCCCGGGCGGGTCACCGAACTGATCGCTGACTTCGTCGACCGCTACACCACCCCGAAGGACGCTGTCGGCTGAGTCAGTCGAGCGCCTTCTTCAGGTTGTCCGCGATCGAACCGAGGAACTCCTCGCTGGTCTCCCAGCTCTGCTCGGGGCCGATCAGGATCGCCAGGTCCTTGGTCATCTGACCGCCCTCGACCGTTGAGATGACGGTCTCCTCGAGGGTGTTGGCGAAGTCGATCACCTCGGGGGTGTTGTCCAGCTTGCCGCGGTGCTCCAGCCCGCGGGTCCAGGCGAAGATCGACGCGATCGGGTTCGTCGAGGTGGGCTTGCCGGCCTGGTGCTGGCGGTAGTGGCGGGTGACGGTGCCGTGCGCCGCCTCGGCCTCGACGGTCTTGCCGTCCGGGGTCATCAGCACCGACGTCATCAGGCCCAGGGATCCGTAACCCTGTGCGACCGTGTCGGACTGGACGTCGCCGTCGTAGTTCTTGCACGCCCACACGTAACCACCCTCCCACTTCAGGCAGGAGGCCACCATGTCGTCGATCAGCCGGTGCTCGTAGGTGAGACCCGCCTGGTCGAACTTCTCCTTGAACTCGTTCTGGAAGATCTCCTCGAAGATGTCCTTGAACCGCCCGTCGTACGCCTTGAGGATCGTGTTCTTGGTCGACAGGTACACCGGGTACTCGCGCTGCAGGCCGTAGTTCAGCG
>JAOPWF010000871.1 GCA_025965815.1 Mycobacterium sp. | reverse complement strand
AGCTGCGCCAAGACGCAGGCGTTGGTCGCCGAGTACGGCTTTGAGATGACCGCGGCGCCCGGCGGGCTGGATACGGCGTTCCGCGCCGACTTCGGCAGTGGACCGATGGTGATCGGCATCTGCGCGGAATACGACGCCCTGCCTGGCATCGGACATGCCTGCGGCCACAACATCATTGCGGCATCCGCGGTCGGCACCGCGCTGGCACTGGCCGAGGTGGCCGACGAGCTCGGCCTCACCGTGGTGCTGCTGGGCACCCCCGCAGAGGAGGCCGGCGGCGGAAAGGCGTTGCTGCTCAACGCCGGAACGTTCGACGACATCGCAGCGGCGGTGATGCTGCATCCCGGACCGCTCGACATCGCCCGCGCCCGTTCGCTGGCCCTGTCCCAGGTCGCCGTCGGTTACTTCGGCCGGGAGGCGCATGCGGCCGTGGCGCCGTACCTGGGTATCAACGCCGCCGACGCGGTCACCGTCGCGCAGGTGGCCATCGGGCTGCTGAGGCAGCAGCTGGCCCCGGGGCAGTTGGTGCACGGCATTGTCACCGACGGCGGGCAGGCGACCAACGTCATCCCGGCACGCGCCGAAGTGCACTACACAATGCGTGCGAACGACGCGGCGTCGCTGCGCGGACTTGAGGAAAGAATGGCGGGCTGCTTCACCGCCGGGGCGGTGGCGACCGGCTGTGAGTACCAGGTGGACGAAACCGAACCCGCCTACCACGAGTTGACTCCCGACAAATGGCTCGCCGACACCTTCCGTGCCGAGATGCTGCGGCTGGGCCGGACCCCGGTGGCCGAGGACCTCGAAGCCCAGCTGCCGCTGGGCAGCACCGACATGGGCAACGTGACGCAGGTGCTGCCTGGTATCCACCCGATCGTCGGCATCGATGCCGGTGGGGCCTCGGTGCATCAGCCCGGCTTCGCCGCCGCGGCCGCCGGACCGAGCGCCGATCAGGCCGTTGTCGAAGGGGCGATCATGCTCGCCAGGACCGTTGTCGCCCTCGCCGAGACCCCGGCCGAGCGCGAGCGGGTGCTGGCCGCCCAGGAGCGGCGGGCGGCTTCATGAGCCTGGTCGACACCGCCGAATCCTGGTTGGCGGCGCACTACGACGACCTGGTCGCCTGGCGCCGGCACATCCACGCCAATCCCGAGCTCGGCCGCCAGGAGTTCGCGACCACGCAGTTCGTCGCCGCCCAGCTCGCCGACGCCGGCCTCAACCCCAAGGTGCTGCCCGGTGGGACGGGTCTGACCTGCGACTTCGGCCCCGAGCACGGGCCCAGGATCGCACTGCGGGCGGACATGGACGCGCTACCGATGCCGGAGCGCACCGGCGCGCCGTACAGCTCGGTGGTGCCGAACGTCACGCACGCCTGCGGCCACGACGCGCACACCGCGATCCTGCTG
Source organism: Mycobacterium sp. (assembly GCA_025965815.1). GTDB lineage: Bacteria > Actinomycetota > Actinomycetes > Mycobacteriales > Mycobacteriaceae > Mycobacterium. Next base: position 1,385 of record JAOPWF010000871.1, on the reverse strand, counting down.
GGCGCCGCGCTCGCGCTGGCGTCGGTGCCCGAGTTGCCGGTCGGGGTGCGGCTGATCTTCCAGGCCGCCGAGGAACTCATGCCTGGCGGCGCGATCGACGCCATCGCCGCCGGCGCCCTGGTCGGGGTGTCGCGCATCTTCGCGCTGCACTGCGATCCGCGGCTGGCCGTCGGCAGGGTGGCGGTGACCGCGGGCCCGATCACCTCGGCGGCCGATTCGATGGAGGTCACGCTGCACTCGCCCGGCGGGCACACCTCGCGGCCGCACCTGACCGGGGACCTGGTCTACGGGCTGGGCACGTTGATCACCGGTCTGCCTGGCGTGCTGTCCCGCCGTATCGACCCGCGCAACAGCACGGTGATGGTGTGGGGCGCGGTGAACGCCGGTGTCGCGGCCAACGCGATCCCGCAGACCGGCACGCTGGCCGGGACCATCCGCACCGCCAGCCGGGAGACCTGGTTGACGCTGGAAAGCATTGTCCGCGAGACGGTTACGGCGTTATTGTCGCCGTTGCACATTGAGCACACGCTGCAGTACCGGCGCGGTGTGCCGCCGGTGGTGAACGAGGAGATCTCGACGCGGATCCTCACCCACGCGATCGAGGCGGTCGGGCCGGACGTGCTCGCCGACACCCGGCAGTCCGGCGGCGGCGAGGACTTCTCCTGGTACCTCGAGGAGGTGCCGGGTGCAATGGCACGGCTGGGGGTGTGGACCGGCCAGGGGCCGCAACTGGATCTGCATCAGCCGACGTTCGACCTCGACGAGCGCGCGCTGGGGGTCGGCGTGCGGGTGCTGGTCAATATCGTCGAGCAGGCCGCCGCCTTCGAGGTCTAGCGCTTTTCGAGGTCTCACTCCCTCCCGCGAGTGTGCGTGTCTGCATGCCGACACGCCGCTTGGATTCAGGCGGTCGCTGCAACGAATGCGGACGGATCTGAGAGTAGTCGGTCGAGTTCTTCGGCAGGGGTGCGCCAGTTGTGACGTTTGCGGGGTCGGGCGTTGAGTTCTTCGGCGACGTTGTCGAGGATTCCGGGGCCGTGAAAGGACAGGTCGGTGCCTTTGGGGAAGTACTGCCGCAGGAGTCCGTTGGTGTTCTCGTTGGTGCCGCGCTGCCAGGGGCTATGGGGATCGCAGAAGTAGATCGGCAGGCCGGTGGCCTCGGTGATCGCGGTGTGCCGTGCCATCTCCTTGCCCTGGTCCCAGGTGAGGGAGCGCCACAGGATTTCAGGGAGTTCGGGGATTTTGGCCGTCATCGCGTCGGCTGTCGTGGCCGCGGTGCGGTCCTTCGGTAGGTGCAGCAGCATCACGAAGCCGGTGGTGCGTTCGACCAGGGTGCCGATCGCCGATTCGCCGTTGGCTCCGATGATCAGGTCGCCTTCCGTAAGACT
>JAOPWF010000275.1 GCA_025965815.1 Mycobacterium sp. | reverse complement strand
TTTCGCGTTTCGCAAACATGGCTCGCGGCATTTAGTCGTTGTAGGTTCTCATTCCTGATGTCATATTCTCATCCGCGATGTCATGTGGATGTCATATATGACAGCGCAGTGAGATTCGCGGCCGCTCGCTCCGGCGTGTCGATCGCCTCGGCCCGGGGCGCGGGTTGAAGATCGTGGTGAATCCCCCGGAGTGCTGGGAGCCGCGTTTGTGCGTACGAAGCCCGCTTTATCGAATGCCCTCAGCGCCAATCCAGATCGCGTTGGCCAGACCAGCGTGTCGTACCGGAGCGCAACTGATGGCCATGAGAGCTCACGCGAGTTGGGGGATGTAACCTGCACCGCTCTCGCGGGCGCGGCCCCGTGGCGGACGTTCCGCTGGGTCAGGGGTCAGAAGCACTATTCGGGCACGTATTGGTCGGCAACGGAGGCCGGTCACGTGATTTACGAGTCCCGGCTAGAGCTTGCGCGGCTACTGTATGCCGACTTCGATCCCAGCGTGAATCGAATTGTTGCCCAACCCTTTCTGCTGGCGAGCGAGATCAACGGGCGTGTGCGAAGACACATTCCGGACTTCCTTCTGATCACTGACACCGGCGCTGTCGTGGTCGACGTCAAACCCCAACATCGGCTGGCCGACTCCAAGGTTTCGTCGACCTTCGCTTGGACCCGGAAAGTCGTGACCGCCCGGGGGTGGCGTTATGAGGTGGCCAGTGAACCGCCCGTCATCGAGCTGGCGAACATCCGGTTCCTCGCCGGATATCGAAGGCCGCACCTCGTCGACGGCGCGCTTCTGCGCCATGCGCGAGCGGCGGGAATCGATGGCGCCACCCTCGCAGAAGCGATGAAACGAGTCGGCGGGCCTGCACCTCAGCCCCGCGCGACGATCCTGCATCTGATGTGGACCCAGGAGCTCATCGTTGACATGACCCAGCCGCTGACAAGTCGAACACTGCTACGGAGGCAAACAGCGTGAGCGGGTATGGAGTCCGGATTGGAGTGGGCACGCGCTTCAGCTATGACGGCGAAGTCGTGGAGATTGTCGAGGTCCTGACGACACCGGCTGGCAATGAGGTGGTCCTCAAAGCTGTTCGTGACCAGAGCATCCGGCGGATGGCCCTGCGAGAGCTGCTCAGCTCCAGCATTGCCCAACTTATTCCGGACGGGCCTGGCCCGGGCGCCGACGATGATGTGGACATCGCCGGAGTCGTAATGGCCCAACTGTCCGACTTGGAGCGGGCGGAAGTCGCAGCACGAGCGGAACACGTCCGAGAGGTGTTGACTGGCTACAAGTCTGGGCATGGTGAGTTGCCCCAACCTGGCGAGCCACGACCAGAGTTCGACCCTCAACTCCCGATGGAAGCCAAGTACGCCGCGAAATCTGCGGAGCTTGCCGTTACGGACCGGACTATCAAACGCTGGGTCCGCGCCTACCGCCAAATGGGTGTAGCCGGCCTAGCCGACGAAACGGCAGCTCAGCCGTCGAGAACCGACAGCCGCTGGATCGAAACCGCGCTCGAGGTGATGGTCGAACACACGGATCAGTCGCGGCCGTCGAAGACGATGGTGATCGACCGGACGAACGCGAGAGTGGTGGCGCGCTTCGGTGATGGCGTAGTGAAGTGTCCGAGTCGGGCTACCGCACACCGGATCCTCGCGAAACTCGAGAAGCAACATCCGACGTTCCGTTTGAGCACGAAGCGCAACCGCGACATCGCCGATCGCTCGTCCGAGGCGTATGGGAAGCTGCGCCCGACTCGGCCGGGCGAGTACCTGTTGATGGACACGACACGGCTCGATGTGTTCGCGCTGGATCCACTCACGTTGCGATGGGTGCAAGCGGAGTTGACGGTCGGAATGGATTGGTACACGCGGTGTGTCACCGGAATCCGGGTGACGCCGGTATCGACGAAATCGGTAGACGCGGCGGCGGTGCTGTATCAGGCGTATCGCCCACCCCCACCGGGGCGAGATTGGCCCACGCACGCCGTGTGGCCCGAGCACGGTATCCCACGTGCGGTCCTAGTCGACGTAGACGCGGTCGACGGTGCGGGTGCGTCCGGGCCGGCGATCGTGCCGGAGACCATTGTGATCGATCACGGCAAGATCTTCGTCTCCGATCATTTGACCAGTGTGTGTCACCGGATGGGGGTGTCGATCCAGCCCGCACGGTTGCGCACGGGCCGGGACAAGGGTCCGGTGGAGCGGTTCTTCCGGACTATCCGGGAGGACCTGCAGCAAGCACTGCCGGGATACAAGGGGCCCGACGTGCACTCCCGCGGGTTGGACCCGGAGTCGGAGGCATTCTTCTACCTCGACGAACTGGAGGCGATCATCCGGGAATGGGTGGCAGTGGTCTACCACCACCGGCCCCACGACAGCCTGGTGGACCCGCACCTGCCCGGTCTGCGGATGTCACCGGCGATGATGTTCGAGCACGGCATGGCCCGGGCCGGATACATCGAGGCACCACGTGATCCCGATCTGGCGTATGAGTTCTTGAAGACCGAGTGGCGCATGGTCCAGCACTACGGGGTCGACTTCGGCGGCCGCCGCTACAACGGTCCCGCGTTGAACGCGTACCGCAACATGACCAGCCCGTATAACGGGAAAGCGAAGGGCCGCTGGCCCATTCATCAAGATCCCGACGATGTGACCCGCATCTACTTCCGGGACCCCGAGACTCGGGCGTGGAGCACCCTGATGTGGGAGCACGCCGCGTCGATGGACATGCCGCTCAGCGAGGATGCCCTCCAGTTCGCCCGGAAACTCGCGGCCTCCAAGTACACCTATCCCGACGACCGCCTCGCGGTCGCCGACCTGCTGGAGCGATGGAACCTCGGGCTGGGCTCATCGGTGGCCGAGCGGCGTATCGCTCTGCGCCTGTCCCGGGAGGCGTCGCTGCTCGATGCAGCAGCACCCACGGACGAGGTCACTGCCCTGCCGTCGGTGGCCCGGGTACTGGCGATGGCCGCGCCGGCCGACGTCGACGACACCGCACCCGTCCAGGAGGACGAGCCTGAGGCAGGCGACGACGACACCGACGATGAGTTGGACACATTCGATGAGGACGACTTCTACGCCGACGCGCTGGAGGACGCATGACAGATCGAGGAAACTCACCGGAGAGTCCGCGGCGTTTGGACAATCTGACACTGGCCCGCAAGGAGGGTTGGCAACGGTTCGTGAACACCCCGGCCCGGATTCCGCCGGAACCCTTAAATCGCAACGAAATCGAGGCTCTCGGCGAGACCGCATATGAGGATTACAATCGGCAACGCCGAGAGTGGCACGCCAACCTCGGCCCGATCAAGACCCCGCAAATGGAGGCACTACACGAGGACCTGTGGGACATCGTCGACAGCAACTTGCAAGACGGCGACAAGGCCAAGGGTGCAGTAGCGATCGACGCCTTTCCGGGACTCGGGAAGACCACCTCGGTGCTCGACTTCGCCAAAAAGTTCCACCGCCGCGAGATCACGGCGCAAGGGCCTGAAACCGATGCGGGCCACGAACATTGGCCGGTATGTCGGGTTGGGTTGACCGGCAATACCGGCATGGTCGACTTCAACCGGGCGATGCTGTCGTTCTTCGCCCACCCCGGTGTCACGCGCGGCAATGCGGCACACTTCGCGCACCGCGCCCTGGACAACGTCCTGGCCTGCGAGACGCGCCTCTTGATTGTCGACGATCTGCACTTCCTGCGCTGGCGCAAATCTTCCGGAGTGGAGATCAGTAATCACTTCAAGTACATCGCCAACGAGTTTCCCGTCACCCTCGTTTTTGTGGGCGTGGGACTGGCAACCCGGGGACTGTTCTCCGAGGGCAGCTCCTACGAGGATGCGGTAATCGCCCAAACTGGCCGGCGCACGACCAAACTCGACATGCTCCCGTTCACGATCGACGACGATGAAAGCCGCCGCGAGTGGCGCACCCTTCTCCTCGCTCTAGAAAAGCGCATCGTCCTGGCCGACAAATGTCCCGGCATGCTGGCCGACCGCCTCTCGGACTATCTGTTCGCCCGCAGCACCGGACACATCGGCTCGCTGATAACGCTGATCAACCGGGGCTGTCAACGCGCCGTCCGCACCGGGACGGAAGTCCTCACCCGCGACCTGATGGACCAGGTCAAGAACGACGAAGCCTCGGAGAAAGCCCGCAAGGAACTCGAGATCGCCTTCGAGGCGCGACGTCTGACCACCAGGATCGGCAAGGCAGGCTGACGGTGGTGCGCACCCTGCCGATCCGCGTCGCGCCGATCGACGGTGAAGCCCTGGACTCTTGGCTTGAGGCGATCGCGCACCGCACCCATACTGCCTTCGGCGACGTGCTGTCCGCGGTCGCCCTCACCCGCACCCACTACGACGGGGGCGGTACCAACGCGTGGGTGGTGCGACTGAGCCCCTATCAGGCAGCAGCAATCAGCGAGGCAACCGGGATCAGCGAAGCAACGATACACACCATGACGCTCGCCCACTACTCGGGTCGGGCTGTGCGCATCAAACCCGATACAGGAACGGTCAGCCGCGCGTTTCCGTGGAGCCGCGGCATCGGATCTCGTTTCTGTCCAGCATGTTTGGCAGAAACGGGCGGGCGGTGGCAGCTGGCGTGGCGACTGGGCTGGACCTTTGCCTGCACCATCCACAACTGCCTGCTCGCCGACGCGTGCCCACACTGCGGCGCGGTGCAACGGCGCCGCACCCACGTCGGCGACATCATCCCCGAGCCCGCCCGCTGCGCCCATCCCGCCGCCGACGCCATCGGCCGCTCGCCAGCCAGATGCCACGCCGACCTGACCGTGACACCCGTCGCCACGTTCGACACCGATCACCCGGCCCTACACGCCCAACGGATCGTCAACGCCATCCTCGACACCGAAACGCCCAAAGTCGGCGTCTACAAGTCCACGCTGCAACCGCGGATCAACGTCCTGGCCGACATCCGCGCCGTCGCCGGCCGGGCACTGGCCTACGCCACGGCCCAGGAACTCGACGCCGTCATCCCAGCCGACCTCCTCGCCGCGTTCCGTGGCGCTAACCATCTCGTGGACCGGCGATCTGGGCCCGCCCGCGCCGACGCGAAGCCAGGCCTTGCGGCCCCGGCGCGGGCCGCAACCGCTGCCGTCGGAGTGGTGGCCGCCTTGACAG
>JAOPWF010000857.1 GCA_025965815.1 Mycobacterium sp. | reverse complement strand
ATATTACTTCAGCATCAACGTGGCTGCCGAGTACCTAGGAATCAGCACGAAGTTCGTGCGCAACCTGATCTCGGAGGGCGAGATCAAGGGCTACCGCATCGGCAGCTACGCACGCCACCGCACGCTCAGGGTCGATCTGGACGAGATCGACGAGAAGCTCATGCAGCCGATCGGCCCGTACTGGAACGACCCCTCGGCGAAGCCCCGCAAGCGCGTGAACAACAGACCGGCGCCGGATCGCTCAACTGCCGTCCGCAGAATCGACCCCCTCGACAACACGTACTACCGCTTCTGCACATGCGGTCACCGGGCGATCGGTGATCACACACCCGACAGCGTGGGGCCATGCCACGCGCCGACCTGGGTGAACATACCGGGCGAATTAAGCCGCGACACCGGGCCGTGCAAATGCGCAAAGTTCGACGAGGATGTCAATCGGCGCAGGCGGAAACCCAGGAAATATCAGGGGTGACCATGGAGTGGTACACGAAGGCTGTACTGGCCGCCAACCGCATCGACCCGGCTCACACCTCGCCGTGGAAGTTAGCAAGCACCTATGCCCTGCTGTGCATCGCGGAAAGCCTGGGGTCGGGTCGGCCTACTCATTCGGCACATACGTCGTCGGGTGAACTCCGCTGTGCGAACGAACAATGCGCGATGTACCGAGAGTCGGGGGCGCCAATCACTAATGGTGACAACGACATACTCACGCTGGCCGAGGTGGCGGAGATGACCCGGACGAGCCCGGCCACCCTCCGGTACTGGCGTTCCGTGGGCGACGGCGGGCCCAAGTCCTTCAAACTGTGCCGCCGGGTGCTCTACCATCGCGCCGACGTCGAGCAGTGGATAGCAGAAGCAGATGGCTCCTAAGCAGTCCGTCAATCCTCCGCCCCCCGACGTTCCACGGCTAGCCACCCCCGCCCAGGTGGCTAAATACCTGTACACCACCGAGGCGGCGCTGGCCCAAATGCGCTACATGGGAAGCGGACCCAAGTTCATCAAGATCGGGCGCCGGGTGCTTTACAACTGGGACGACCTCCTGGACTGGGTCAAGGACAACACCATCCAACGAACCGACGATCCGCGGGGGTGAGCGCAATGAGCGGCCGGGACCGGGACCAGCAAGCGATCCGAGAACACTTGGACAAGCTCGACCCCATCGCCGCGAATCGTCGCAGCGTCGAACAACGACTGCCCACAGTCGTTGCGCAACAACGCCGCCTGCCCGGCAAGCCCGAGCCCGCCGGCGAAATTCTCGCCGAATACCAAGAGCGCAACGCGAAGCGACGGGAACGCATCCCCGGCCCGCTCTGGGTGTTTTGGGCGCCCGACCCCACAGAGGTATTCCGCTGGCGCATCCAGCTTGACTGCGGCTGCGTTGAAGAACGGATCAAACACGCACTGAGCGGCGATGACGACAAGCCGACCAGTACCATCGCCACGGCATCCGACTTCGACCCGCTCTCAGGGGAATCGTTGCCACCAGGGGAGTTCCTGTGCAGCGGTAAGCATCGAAAGCATGTTCAGCCGATACGCGACATCTCCAACTGGGGCGAACGCAGGGTGCGGGGGTTTCCGGCCGACCCGATCGAGCCGCCCGACATGTGGGCTAACCAGCCTGATGTGTGGGCTGTCATCCGACACCCCGAGCCGCACAAATCCGCGTTCTGGAAGGCCCTGCTGGTGTGCGGGCACTTCGCGGACGTGGTCACCGATGTTGAATGGAGACCCGAGGACGGTCCGACCTACCCCACGCCCAAGCGGCTTGAGGAAATGCGGGCCGAAGCGGCTGATCTGGACAGGTGGCATAAGCGGCTACTGGCCGCCGGTTGGCCGCGCCCCGCCCCGTTTCGGGAGTGCTACATGTGCTCTGTGGTCCAAAAATTGGTGGCATATGAGCCCCTCGGCTGGGTCGCACCCCGGCCCAGGCCGGTCAAGCTACCAAAACCGAAGCCGCCGTCACGTAAGTCGCTGCACGCACGGCTGAAAAGGCTGCAAGCCGAAACCGAGCAGCTGCGCGAACAACTCAAGAAACTCGACGAGTGACGCCGCCGAGAACGCTCGCCTGGCGTAGTTGAGCGGCCGACGGATCGGTTCTCGGCCCGGTGGTTGCGAACGTCGGTGACGTCCCTGGCAGAACGAACGTCGCCCCCGGTCGTAGACCGAGGGCGACGAGCGTCGTACAGTCAGGATGTCAACGTGCAGGCCACGACTGACAACTGACAATGATCCAGCAGGCGGTCGCAGTCGCCATGAGGATCATCAGGCGGACGGTCGGGCCCCATCCAGCGATGGCGGCCCGCACCGTCTTCCAATCGATCACCTCAGCCTCACCTCCTTCCCGGTGCTCGACTTGTCCCGCAGGCCGTGCCGCCTGCGGCGTTCGAGGACAGCGGTCACTGCGCGCTGTCCGGACTCGTGGAGTTGGCCGATTTCGCGGCGGCGTTCTTCTCGGCGGCCGCCTTGGCCTCGTGTTGGAGATGGAACCGGTCCACAGTGCTGAACGGGGAGCTCAGCGCGCGGTGCCAAATCTCGCGTCGACCAGCCGGGTGCTTCGAATCTGGCACCTTCTGTATCTTCACGAGCAACAGATCGGCGTTGTTCAGCTCGCGGTAGCCTCGCTCCGCCGTCCGCTCCGATATTCCGTACCAGTCCTTCGCCTGGCTGACGGCCATGGCGAAGTGCTTCTTCGTCGGCTGCTGCGTTTCGGCCAGCATGATCAATAGCATCGCCTTGCCAGGGAGCGTGAGTTGGTCTGCGTAACCCGACGTCCAGTACGCGTGGGGCAAGGTGAAGTACCCGGGGCCGCCCTCCTGGTCGTCTTCACCCGGCCGGGTCCATACCTCGCCAGTGCCTTCGTGAAGCGGGCGCAGGACCGGCGCTTGGCCCTCATCGTGGGAGCGACTTACGAGGTCGAGATCGACGAGGGTCGTGAATGCCTTGGTAGCTGCGTTTGCGGTGCATTGCGCCTTGGTCGACAGCAGCCGTGCCCATACGCGCATGTCAAGGGGCTGATCTCTCAGGATCGGCTCGAGTGCATGCAGCAGAAGCAGGGCGTTAAGGGATTGATGGTGTCTGCCCTGCACCAGTTCTGCGAGCTTCGCCGCCCGTACGTCCTCCGTCCGCGGCTTCTGGACGAAGACCCTTCGGATCGGGACATATCCGCGTTTCGCGTCGTCGAGCAGCTCCGCAACGGTCTGAGCTGGTGTTATCGGGGCCGCGTCCTCCTGGACGTCATCGAACGGGTCGTCCGACGGTGCTGTGATCATGGCGAAAGCGTATGCGTGAGGCGGTCGGACACCAAGGAAGCAGCAACTCGATCAGAGGGTGTTCAGGTGCCAGTTTGGTAATCGACTGATACACCTCTGGGACACCTTCTGGTACTCCGATGGGACACCCATACGTAGATGTAATCGATGGGGGCCGGCCAGGCGGTCGGAGTCTGGCATGCGGCAACCCCGTGCGTGGGGCGCAGGAAAATTCTTCCAGCTTTCTCGGGCGCCGAAACGCCCTCTGGCCTGGAGCGCCATCGTGAGGGTGCAGACATTGGCCGTATTCACGATCATCGGCAGGATGTCTCGGGATGTTCAGGTGTCGAGGAAGTCCCACTCGCTGCCCAAGATCCAACGCAGCGCAGACAGTTTCCCGTTGAGAATCCCCCACTCGAACTTGTCGTACGGGCCGACGTCGTTAAGTCCGTATGTCGCCACGACACGGGCGCGACTAGGGCCAGCGACCCTGCGTAGGTCCTTCACTCCATCGTCGTCGCCCGCGTCGAGCAGCTCCTCCTCGTGGCGCATCGATCGGTCGTACCAAATCCGATCGAACAACTCCCGCTCGGCGGCCAGGATCTCATCGAGGCGCCGCGGCTCCTCGGTGGGAGTCCAGGCCTCCTCGCCGATGATGTGCTGGAGGGAATCCCCGAATTCGCTCATCAGCGCTTTCTCCAGCCCCTCAACCCCGAGGTAGAACGTCGAGTTCTCGGGAGCAAATAAGTCGGCCAGATCATTGTGCGGTTGACGGCTGTCGCCGCCGATCGCCGAGAAGTCGTCGGAGTTTGAGGTGACGAATCCGAACCGATCGTCTACGCCCGCTGCTGCTACGGCGGTGGCGTACATCTCGATGAGAAGAGCATCGGCGACACTGTTGCGGTTGCGATGGAACGGCGCGGTCTTCGACAACGCGCGTTGAACGACGCGTTCGTGCTCCTCGGTTGACGGTGTCAGCCGCGACGATGCGTGAAGCAGAATTTCGCGGATCTCGTTGAAGTTCCGACTTGCCATCGCTCCGATCAGCGGCACCTGGTGGGCCAATTGATCGAGCATCTCCAGCGCCTGGCTGTCGCCCTCCGAACCGTAGGCTGCAAGATCTCGCCG